>NZ_AQPL01000142.1:0-24307 GCF_000395345.1 Cupriavidus sp. WS
CGCTCACGCCCGACCGGCTCGGCGCGCCGTCCCGCCAGTTCGCGTTCGCCAGCGGCGCGCGCCTGCTGCGCGCGTCGTGCGTGCAGGCGCCGCGCGCCGACGCGCCGGCGCTGCTGATCTATCACGGCGACGAGGAAAACCTCTCCGACTGGGCCCATGCGCAGGCGCTGCTGTACCGCAACGGCATCACCTCGTGCGTGTTCGACTACAGCGGCTACGGGGCGAGCGGCGGCAAACCCGGCGTGCGCCGCCTGCGCGAGGACGGCATGGCGGCGTACGACCAGTTCCTGGCGGCCACGCCGCGTGCGGCGCGGCGCTATGTGATGGGATTCTCGCTCGGCTCGGGCGCGCTGCTCGACGTGGCGCAGGCGCTGCGGCCGGCGCCGGCCGGCATGGTGATCGCGGCCGGCTTTACCTCGGCGCGCGCGGCGGCGGTGGTCACGGGGCGCGTGCCGGCCTGGATGGCGCGCCTGCTGCCCGAGCCGTGGGACAACGAGGAGCGCCTGCGCCGTTCGCGGCTGCCCGTGCTGGTGGTCCACAGCCGCGCCGACGACGTGATTCCGTTTTCCCATGCCGAGCGCCTGGCGCGCGCCGCCGCCGGGCCCCGGCGCCTGGTCGCGCTGGCGGCGCTGCCGCACGACGCCGCCATCGAGCCGCAGTGGCAGGAGGCGTTCTGGGCGCCGGTCGTGGCCTACCTGCGTTCGGGCAATCTTGGCGAGGCGGGCGGCATGGGCGCTGCGGCCGGCGACTAAGGCCGCTGGCCGCACGAACGAAAAAAGGGCGCCGGCCGGAGCCGCGCGCCCTTTCTTGCGGTGGTGGCGGCGTTGCCGCCGCGCCGCTTACGCTTCCGCGGGCAGGCTCGCGCCGACCGTGTTGAAGCCGGCGTCCACGTAGGTGATCTCGCCGGTCACGCCGCTGGCGAGGTCGGACAGCAGGAAGGCGGCCACGTTGCCGACTTCCTCGATGGTCACGTTGCGGCGCAGCGGCGCGGCTTCCTCGAAGTGGCCCAGCAGCTTGCCGAAGCCCTTGATGCCGGAAGCCGCCAGCGTCTTGATCGGGCCGGCCGAGATGCCGTTGGCGCGGATGCCGCGCGGGCCGACCGACGCGGCCAGGTAGCGCACGCTGGCTTCCAGCGAAGCCTTGGCCAGGCCCATCGTGTTGTAGTTGGGCACCGTGCGTTCCGCGCCGAGGTAGGTCAGCGTCAGCAGCGAGGCCGTATCCGACAGCATCGGCAGCGCGGCCTTGGCCAGCGCGGGGAAGCTGTAGGCGGAAATGTCGTGGGCCACGCGGAACGCTTCGCGCGAGAGACCTTCGAGGAAGTCGCCGGCGATCGCCTCGCGCGGCGCGAAGCCGATCGAGTGGACCAGGCCGTCGAGCTTGTCCCAGTGCTTGCCCAGTTCGGCGAAGGTGGCGGCGATCTGCTCGTCGCTGGCGACGTCGCATTCGAGCACGATGCTGCTGTCGAATTCCTTGGCGAAGTCGTTGATGCGGTCCTTGAAACGTTCGCCGACGTAGGTGAAGGCGAGTTCCGCGCCTTCGCGTTTGCAGGCCGATGCGATGCCGTAGGCAATCGAGCGGTTGGACAGCAAGCCGGTGATCAGGATTCGCTTACCTGCCAGAAATCCCATAGGTTCTCCAATGATGTTCGGGGCGGACGGGCACGATTCGTGCAATGCCGTCCGGGGTTGCGGCGCGCCCCGCGCGAAGGCCGCGCTGCGGCAGCCCGTGGGCCGGCGTGTCTGCTGCGCCGCGTACTGGAATGTCCGGATGGCTGGGTGTCATCCGATCCAATGTAAAATTGTCTCATAACTTGACCGCGCCGCCGACGGCCGCGGCTTGTCCGATTCAGGCGGAGGTTTCCAACCGGATGTATATTCGCGCACGTAGACCGCTTCAGGCGGCATGGCAGCGCATGCGCACGTTTGCGGTGCTGGGTTGTGGACTTCTTGCCCTGGCTGCCGCGGGTTTCCCCCTGTCCGCCGGCGCGGCCCACGGTTTTGCGCAGTATGGCGAACTCAAGTACCCCGCCGGTTTCACCCATTTCGACTACGTCAATCCCGACGCCCCGCGCGGCGGCACGCTGACGCTGGCCAATCCCGACCGCCGCACCAGTTTCGACAAATTCAACCCGTTTACGCTCAAGGGCACCTCGGCCCCGGGCGTGAACACGCTGATGTTCGAGTCGCTGCTGATCGCCAGCGCCGACGAGACCGCCAGCGCCTACGGCCTGCTGGCCGAGGACGTCGCGGTGGCGCCGGACGAGCTCTCGGTGACTTTCCGCCTGCGCCCGCAGGCGCGTTTCAGCAACGGCGACCCGGTGCGGGCCAGCGACGTCAAGTATTCCTACGACATGCTGATGAGCAAGGCTTCCAGCCCGGGCTACCGCAGCATGTGCATGGACGTGAAGTCGGTCACCGTGGTGGACCCGCGCACGGTGCGCTTCGATTTCCGCCAGCGCAACATCGAGCTGCCGCTGATCGTCGGCTCGCTGCCGGTGTTCTCGAAGAAATGGACCGCCACCACGCCGTTCGAGAAACTGACCTTCGAGGCGCCGGTGGCCAGCGGCCCGTACCTGATCGAGCGCTATGACGCCGGGCGCGGCATCACCTTCAAGCGCGACCCGGGCTACTGGGGCAACGACCAGGCCGTGCGGCGCGGCACCTTCAACTTCGACCGCGTGGTCTACCGCCTTTACAAGGACGAGACCGCCAAGCTCGAGGCCTTCAAGGCCGGCGAGTTCGACGCCATCGTGGAATACAAGGCCAAGAGCTGGGCCAAGAGCTACGAAGGCAAGCGTTTCTCCAGCGGCGAGCTGCTCAAGACCGATTTCCCGCACCGCAACGGCGCCGGCATGCAGGGTTTCGTGATGAACATGCGCAAGCCGATGTTCCAGGACGTGCGCGTGCGGCAGGCCCTGATCCTGGCGCTGGACTTCGAATGGCTCAACCGCCAGTTGTTCTACGGCGCCTACCGGCGGCTCGACAGCTGGTTCTCCAACAGCGAGCTGGCCGCCAGCGCCACCTTCGACGGGCGCCCCGGCCCCGGCGAGCTGGCGCTGCTCGAGCCGCTGCGCGCGCAACTGGCGCCCGAAGTGTTCGGCCCCATCGTCACGCAGCCCAACACCGATGCGCCGCGTTCGCTGCGCGACAACCTGCGCGCCGCGCGCCGGCTGCTGGCGCAGGCGGGCTGGACCTACGAGGACGGCGCGCTGCGCAACGCCAAGGGCGAGCCCTTCGTGTTCGAGTTCCTGGACGACGGCGGCGCCATGAGCCGCGTCATCACCACCTACGTGCGCAACCTGGAAAAGCTGGGCATCGAGGTGAACCAGCGCACCACGGATTTCGCGCTGTACCAGAAGCGCCTCGAGGATTTCGATTTCGACATGGTGTCGATCCGCTTCCCGGACTCGCAGAGCCCGGGCAACGAGCTGCGCGACCGCTTCAACAGCGAGGCCGCCGGCACGCCGGGCTCCGACAACCTGTTCGGCCTCAAGTCGCCGGCGGTCGACCGCCTGGTGGACAATGTGCTGCACGCCCACACGCGCGAGGACCTGGTCAGCGCCGGGCGCGCGCTGGACCGCGTGCTGATGCACGGCTACTACATCGTGCCGAACTGGTACAGCGCGTCGCACCGCGTGGCGTACCGCAAGGAACTGGTCTATCCGCAGCGCCTGCCGTACTACTACACGGCCGAGGGATGGATCCTGAGCAACTGGTGGCGCGCCGACGCCAGGCCGCCCGCCCGCTGAGCGCGGACGGCAACTGAAGGAACCGAGATGCTCGCCTACCTGTTCAAGCGCGTGCTGCTGATGATCCCGACCCTGATCGGCGTCATCACCCTGACGTTCGTGGTGATCCAGTTCGTGCCCGGCGGCCCCGTCGAGCAGATGATGATGGAGATGAAGGGGCGGGGCGGCGGCGGCGAGGCCAGCGGCGGCGGCGCGGAATACCGCGGCCGCCGCGGCGTGGACCCGGACAAGATCAAGGAGATCCAGGCGCTGTACGGCTTCGACAAGCCGCCGCTCGAGCGCTATTTCATCATGCTCAAGCGCTTCGCGCGCTTCGACCTGGGGCAGAGCTACTTCCAGCACCGCAGCGTGTGGGAGCTGGTGAAGTCCAAGATGCCGGTGTCGATCAGCCTGGGCCTGTGGACCTTCTTCCTGACCTATCTCATATCGGTGCCGCTCGGCATCTCCAAGGCGATCCGCGCGGGTAGCCGCTTCGACGTCGTGACCAGCATGGTGGTGCTGGTCGGTTATGCCATTCCGGGCTTCGTGCTGGGCGTGCTGCTGCTGGTGCTGTTCGGCGGCGGCACCTTCGTGCAGTGGTTCCCGCTGCGCGGGCTGACCTCCGACGACTGGGACCAGCTTTCGATGATGGGCAAGGTGATGGACTACCTGTGGCACCTCGTGCTGCCGATCACCGCCTCGGTGGTGGGCAGCTTCGCGGTCATCACCATGCTGACCAAGAACGCCTTCCTCGAGGAAATCCGCAAGCAGTACGTGCTGACCGCGCGCGCCAAGGGCCTGGCCGAGCGCCGCGTGCTGTGGAAGCACATCTTCCGCAACGCGCTGATCCCGCTGGTGACCGGCTTCCCGGCGGCCTTCATCGGCGCCTTCTTCACGGGCTCGCTGCTGATCGAGACGCTGTTCTCGCTCGACGGCCTGGGCCTGCTGTCCTACGAGGCGGTGCTGCGGCGCGACTATCCGGTCGTGCTGGGCACGCTCTACCTGTTCACCCTGATCGGCCTGGTGACGCGGCTGATCTCCGATGTCTGCTACGTGATGGTCGACCCGCGCATCCACTTCGAGGCGGTGCACCGATGAAATTCCGCACGCGCGCGCCGTCCAGCGGCCTGCCGCATTCGCCATCGCCGCGCCAGCGCGCGTGGCAGCGCTTTCGCTGCAACCGGCTGGGCTACTGGAGCCTGATCCTGTTCATCGGCATCTTCGTGCTCAGCCTGTTCGCGGAAGCGCTGTCGAGCGACCGGCCGCTGGTGGTGAAGTACAAGGGCGAGTGGTATTTCCCGATCGTCAAGGTCTATCCCGAGACCACCTTCGACGGCGACTTCCCCACGCGCACCGACTATCTCGACCCGTTCATCCGCGACCGCATCACCAGCAACGGCAACTTCGCCGTGTTCCCGCCCAACCGGTATTCGTACGACACGCTCAACTACTTCTCGAAGGAGCCCAACCCGGCGCCGCCTTCGGCGGAGAACCTGCTGGGCACCGACGACCGCGGGCGCGACGTGCTGGCGCGGCTGCTCTACGGCTTCCGCGTCTCGGTGCTGTTCAGCCTGGCGCTGACGCTGATCGGCGTGTTGATCGGCACGCTGACCGGCGCGCTGATGGGCTTCTTCGGCGGGCGCTTCGACCTGATCTCCCAGCGCGCCATCGAGATCTGGAGCTCGATGCCGGAGCTCTACCTGCTCATCATCTTCGCCTCCATCTTCACGCCCAGCCTGGCGCTGCTGATCATCCTGCTGTCGCTGTTCGGCTGGATGGGCCTGTCGGACTACGTGCGCGCCGAGTTCTACCGCAACCGCTCGCTCGACTACGTCAAGGCGGCGCGCGCGCTCGGCCTGTCGAACGTGCAGATCATGTGGCGCCACATCCTGCCCAACAGCCTGACGCCGGTCATCACCTTCCTGCCGTTCCGCATGAGCGCGGCCATCCTGGCGCTGACCAGCCTCGACTTCCTCGGCCTGGGCGTGCCGCCCACCACGCCCAGCCTGGGCGAGCTGCTGGCGCAGGGCAAGGCCAATCTCGATGCCTGGTGGATCTCCCTGTCGACCTTCGCCGTGCTGGTGCTGACCCTGCTGCTGCTGACCTTCATGGGCGACGCGCTGCGCGACGCCTTCGACACCCGCCTGGGCCTGGCGCAGCTGCGCGGCCGCGCGGAGCCGAAGGCGCCCGAAGGCTCGCCCGCCGCCGAGGTGACGCCATGAGCGCGCTGCCGCAGGCCGGCGCGGGCGGCCGCGCGAAGGGGGGCAAGCCACGCGAGCCAGGCAGTGGCGGCGGCCCGCTGATGTGCATCGAGCGCCTGTCGGTGACGTTCGGCCAGGGCGAGGATGCCACCCGCGCGGTGCGCGACGTCAGCTTCGACCTGTGCGCCGGCGAGCGTTTCGCGCTGGTGGGCGAATCGGGCTCGGGCAAGACCGTGACCGCGCTGGCCATGCTGCGGCTGGTGGAGGACGCGCGCTACCAGGGCGCGGTGCGCTTCGAGGGGCGCGATCTGATGCAGGTGTCCGAGCGCGAGATGCGGGGCATCCGCGGCGCCGACATCGCGATGATCTTCCAGGAGCCGATGACGGCGCTCAACCCGCTCTACACGATCGGCAACCAGATCGTGGAGACGCTGTCGCTGCACGAGGGCCTGGACCGCCGCGCCGCGCGCGAGCGCGCCGTGGCCCTGCTCGAACGCACCGGCATCAGCGACGCCGCGAACCGCTTCGACAGCTTCCCGCACCAGCTCTCGGGCGGCCAGCGCCAGCGCGCCATGATCGCGATGGCGCTGGCCTGCCGGCCCAAGCTGCTGCTGGCCGACGAGCCCACCACGGCGCTCGACGTCACCATCCGCGTGCAGATTCTCGACCTGCTGCGCGACCTCCAGGCCGAGTTCGGCATGGCGGTCATGCTGATCACGCACGACCTCAACCTGGTGCGGGCCTTCGCCCAGCGCGTGGGCGTGATGGAGAAAGGCGTGCTGGTGGAGGTCGGCAAGACCGCCGAGGTGTTCGCCGCGCCAAGCCATCCCTATACCCGCAAGCTGATCGACAGCCGGCCGCGCCGCGAGGTGCTGCCGCTGGTGCCGCTGGCGCCGGTGCTGCTGGAGGCCCGGCAGTTGTGCGTGAACTACGCGCGCAAGAAGCGCGGCATGGCCGGCTGGTTCGGCCGCGAGCAGTTCGCGGCGGTCAAGGACGTGGATTTCACGCTGCGCGAGGGCGAGACGGTCGGCATCGTCGGCGAGTCGGGCTCGGGCAAGACCACGCTGGCCCACGCCGTGCTGAACCTGACCCGGCGCAGCGGCGGCGACATCCGCTTCCTGGGCCGCGGCCTGGACGAGGTCTCGCGGCGCGAGCGCAGCACGCTGCGCTCGCGCCTGCAGGTGGTGTTCCAGGACCCGTTCGGCTCGCTGTCGCCGCGCATGACCATCGAGCAGATCGTGGGGGAGGGGCTGGCCCTGCACCAGCCCGGCCTGTCGCGCGACGCCATGCGCCAGCGCGTCACCGAGGCGCTGCGCGAGGTCGGCATGGACCGCACCGCGCTGGGACGCTACCCGCACGAGTTCTCGGGCGGCCAGCGCCAGCGCGTGGCGATCGCGCGCGTGCTGATCCTCAAGCCGCAGGTGCTGGTGCTGGACGAGCCGACCTCGGCGCTCGACGTGTCGATCCAGCAGCAGGTGCTGGCGCTGCTGACGCAGTTGCAGCGCAAGTACAACCTCAGCTACCTGTTCATCAGCCACGACCTGGCGGTGATCCGCGCGATGGCCCATCGCGTCATCGTGATGAAGTCCGGCGAGGTGGTCGAGGCGGGCGATACCGAGGCGGTGCTGGGCGCGCCGCAGCACGCTTATACGCGCAAGCTGATGCTGGCGGCCGAGATTGGTGCGCCCGAGCCGGTCGGGCCGCAAATTGGTGCAGCCGAAACCGGGATGTCACCGGGTTGACTCGGGACTGACATACGATAAACAAGAAAGCAGATGCGACTTCCGATGTATGGGCTTGATTCCAAAGCCTTTTAGGGGGATTTTGTAACGCACTTTGACATGCGCGTGACAACCTTATACCATCCGGCGAGAAGTATTTTCAGGGGTGGTTCGCGCGCCGCTTATGAGCGGCGCGAGTGTTTTGCATCACATAAGCGGCTGGTCTGCTTATTGCATGCCGCCCACGGGGGAAATCACCCCAGTTGAATTCGAGCCGGCCCGGCGTGTCGTCCCGGGCCAGGCCAAGACCGATTGAACAGGAGAACCAATGCAGCGAACGGTACTTCATTCCCTGGCGCGCGCCGCCGTTGGAATTGCCATTGCCTGCGGTGCTGCTCTGTCGAATGGAGTGCTGGCTGACACGGTGTTCAAGGACCCCGACGCCCGCATCGATGCGCGTAGCGAGCTCAGCTCGGACCCGCATCCGGAAGGCAAGCGCGGCTTGCTGTCCTCGATGATGAGCTCCACCAGCCACGTCGCCAGCAAGGCCGGCGACCTCGTCATGAATGCCCTCGGGCTGATCGGCGTGCGCTACCGCTTCGGCGGCAACAGCCCGGAATCGGGCCTCGACTGCAGCGGCTTCGTGCGCTACGTGTTCAACGACACGTTCGGCTTCATGCTGCCGCGCCGCTCGGTGGAAATGAGCCAGGTCGGCACCACGGTGGCGGCCAGCGACCTGCGCCCCGGCGACCTGGTGTTCTTCAACACCATGCGCCACACGTTCTCGCACGTCGGCATCTACATCGGCGACAACAAGTTCGTGCACGCGCCGTCCACCGGCAGCAAGATCCGCGTGGACGACATGCGCGCCTCGTACTGGGTCACGCGCTACAACGGCGCGCGCCGCATCGACGACAACCTGCAGGGCGGCGTCGGCGCGGACAACCTCGGCAACATGGTCGAGACGCTCAAGCGCTTCGATCCGAACGCCGGCAACCGGACGCTCTACGGCGGCTGATCGCGGCCCGGACCGGATGAAAAAAGGACTGCCTCGGCAGTCCTTTTTCGTTGGCGTCGTCCTCGCCGTCCGTGAAGTTCGGGCCGTTGGTCTCGTCGATGGCGCGGCGGGTTTGCCGCGCGGACGGACGGCGATCGGTTTCCGCTATTGCGCGGCCACCGCGCCGGCGGGCTTGAGCCGCGCCTGCGCGAGCTTGTCGCGCAGGCTGGCGAGCACGGCCGCGGTGGCCTGCTCGCCGGCCAGGATGGCGCGGTTGCGCGCGGTGAAGTCGCTGCCGCCCATGTCGGGCAGGTCGGGGCGGATCACCACGTCGGCGCGCGCCAGCGCCATCTTGTTGAGCGACTGCCCCATGATGGCGGTGGTCTGCAGCAGCACGCCGCTCTGGCCGCCGTTCTTCTGGCTGGACGGGTCGGCGGAGATGTTCACGGCGATCACGAAGTCCGCGCCCATGACGCGCGCGGAATCCACCGGCACCGGCTCCACCAGCCCGCCGTCGACGTAATCGTGGCCCTGGATCGAGACCGGCTGGAACACGCCGGGCACGCTGCTGGAGGCGCGCACCGCCTGCCCCGTGTTGCCGCGCCGGAACAGGATGCCGTGGCCGGTCTTGAGGTCGGTGGCGACGATGCCCAGCGGCAGCTTCATGGCCTCGATGGGGCGGTTGCCGACCAGCTTGTTCACGTAGTTCTGCAGCGCCTCGCCCTTGAGCCAGCCGCCGAAGCGGGTGCCGAAGGGCAGGGCCCAGTCGGCGATGGCGGCTTCGTCCATGGTCAGCGCCAGCTTGTTGAGCTGGAAGCCGCTCATGCCCGAGGCATAGAGCGCGGCGACCACCGCGCCGGCGCTGGTGCCGGCGACCAGGTCCGGGTGGATGCCCTGCGCCTCCAGCGCCTTGATGACCCCGATATGGGCGAAGCCGCGCGCGGCGCCCCCGCCGAGGGCCAGGCCGATCTTGAGCGGGCGCGGCGGCGCTGGCGGCGCGGCTGCCGGCGTTTCCGGCTGGGCGGTGAGGGTCCCGGGCTTGGGGCCGAAAGAGCAGGCGGCGAGCAGCGCTGCCGCGCCCGCGCCGAGGAAATGGCGTCGTTGCATGGATCCGTGAGGGAAGGGGAAATGCCGCGGCCGTCACAGCCGGTGCGGTGCCGCGGCGAATGTGCCGCCGGCGCCGGCGCCGCGTTGGCGCGGCAGCATTTCAGACCGGGCAAAGCATAAATGATTCCACGCGCGGCGGCACCCGGCGCGCGGCGGGGCCGGGCGGCGCGCCCCCGCTTGCTATAATGCGGCGATCCGTGCGACACGCACTCTCGTGTCCGGCAGCTCTACGTTAAGAGCATCGACCTTAGTTGAGACAAGGGGAGGGCCTCGGCCTGAACCATCCAATCTCAACCATCTCTTGCTTTGACAAGCCCAGCCGCAAGGCCGGAGTGAGTCCATGTGTTGTGGGAAGGCCAGCATATCGGCTAACTCACAGCTTGCTATTTGCTGGATGGATTTCCAGCCATTGCCCAAAGGCGGGGACGCTTGCCTTTGGGCAGATGTCTTTGCGGTACGCACCCTCTCCGGAGGATGCGGGTGGAGATGCAACTTCTGTTTTGTTGCGTGTCTGCTACATAGCATTTAAACCGACCCGTTAGGGTCGGCGCTACGTTCTTTGGGACGAGGGCATGCGCTCGAAAGAGACCGCCGTCGTCAAGCGCTCGCTGGTAAAGGGGCACATGAAGTAAGGAAGTGAGGTCCCGGAGCGGAAGCTCTGCGCGTTATGGTTCGGTCGGACTCACCCGCGAGGGTGCTCTGATAGAGAACCTGCTATGCGACTAGCAGTAGCCTAGGGAGACATGCGTCACTGGTAACGGTGGGGTGTGAAGCTCTCCTGACAACGTAGCCCCCGCAAGGGTGTTCATTCTCCGTGAGGATGGTGGGCAGAGACTCCAAGCAGCGATGGGGTTGAGGAGCCAGGCTGGCTGGTATGGGTAATGTAAGTGAACTGCTGATAAACGTCGTAAGCATTGCAGTGCCAAAGCTGCTGATAGGCACTAACCAAACGGTACGTGGTCGGATGTCCCGCTGGATCGTCGGGACACGTCGCTAATGAACCACCGGCGAAAAGGTAGGCCCTAACCCAGTCGTGTAACGTGCAGGGAACGTGGTAAGCCCGTATGGCTGCCGGAGCGCAGTTTGGCTCAGGCAGGCGAACCGCAAGGGACGCTGTTGGCTGTGCGGGTATGGGAGGTTGGAAAAAGCGAATGCCGGGCTGTAATGGTCCGGATAGGGGGTGAGACATTCCCCCACGCGAAAGCGGGCAGACTTCCAACTGGTCTTTCGTCGCAAGACGGCTGACTGAACTCGCTTGTTTAATTTTCTTCCCTTGAGGGGCAATGTGTCCCTCAAGGGGCATGTTGTCTCTTGATTTTGGGGAGAATCCTCAAGATAGGAGAGCAGCATGGAAGCATTGATCCGCAAGGATGAATCTGCGCCCTCCGGCATCCCAGAGCGATGGGGCGACATTAATTGGCGCCGCGTCGAACGGAATGTCCGAGCAATGCAGATTCGAATTGCGAAGGCGACACAGGAAGGGGATTGGCGCAGGGTGAAAGCCCTGCAACGATCTCTGACCCGCTCGTTTGCCGCCAAAGCATCGGCGGTAAGACGGGTGACGGAGAACCAAGGGAAGCGGACGGCTGGCGTCGACCGCGAACTATGGGACTTGCCTGAAGTTCGATGGGCAGCCATCGGACGGTTGAAGCGCCGGGGGTATCGACCCATGCCATTACGGAGGGTCTACATTCCCAAATCTAACGGGAAGGAGCGCCCTCTGGGCATTCCGACCATGTTGGATCGGGCCATGCAAGCGTTGTATCTGCTGGCGCTGGAGCCGGTGTCCGAAGGAACGAGCGATCCAAACTCGTATGGGTTCCGGATCAATCGCTCCACTGCGGATGCCATGTCCCAGCTATTTGTCTCGCTATCCCAGAAGGCTTCGGCCCAATGGGTGTTGGAGGCGGATATCAAAGGCTGCTTTGACCATATCAGCCATGACTGGCTGGAGCGCAATGTCCGAATGGACAAAGTGATCCTGCGGAAATGGCTGAAGGCTGGCGTGGTATTTCAGGGCCAGTTTCAGGCGACCGAAGCCGGAACGCCACAGGGGGGCATCATTTCCCCGACTCTGGCAAACGTGGCGCTGAATGGGTTGGAACGACAACTGGTGGAGTTCTTACGGACAAAACTGGGAGTCACCAACGCGAAGCGGCTCAAGGTCAATGTTGTGCGTTACGCGGACGACTTCGTGATCACCGGCAACACGCCGGAGGTCTTAGAAAGCGAAGTAAAGCCGTGGGTAGAGAGGTTCCTAGCAACACGGGGGCTCTCTCTGTCCACGGAGAAGACGCGGATCGTCAGCATGGCTGAGGGCTTTGATTTCCTAGGGTGGAATTTCCGGAAATACTCGGGAACGATGCTCATCAAACCGAGCAAGAAGAATGCGCAAGCGTTCTACCGCAAGGTGAAGGAGGTCATCAGCGCCAACAAGACGGCCAAGCAGGAGAATTTGATTCGACTGCTGAACCCAATGCTGAGGGGTTGGGCGCAGTACCATAGCCCAGTGGTAGCAAAGGCAGTGTTCACAAGAGTGGAGCATGAGGTATTCAATGCTCTATGGCGGTGGGCGAAACGGCGACATCCAAGGAAGGATACTGGCTGGGTGCGGAAGAAGTACTTCGTACCGGTCGGGGAGCGAAATTGGGTGTTCGGAACCAAGGTTGCGGAAGACGATGGCAGTAGCCGCTTGATGGAGTTATATTCGCTAGCAAGTACGGCAATCAAGCGGCACAAGAAAATTCGAGGGGACTATCATCCCTTCGATCCAGCGCATGAACGTTACGGAGAGACGCTGCGGCAGGAGCGCATGTTGGACAACATGGCGCACCGCAAACAGTGGATCAAGTTGTACGTCTCACAGCGAGGCTTGTGTGCGGTGTGTCAGTGCAAGATGACCAAAGAGACCGGGTGGGAAGACCACCACATCGAACCCCGCATGCTAGGGGGATCTGATGCTCTAGGAAATCGTGTGCTGTTGCACCCGAACTGTCACATTCAAGTCCATCACCACGGTAGATCTGTTGTGAAACCGGTGTTCGACTAACACTTTGTAAATGGCTTGAGCCGTATGCGGGGAAACTCGCACGTACGGTTCTTAGGGGGGGATGGGTCAGCAATGACCTGTCCCTACCCTCCTACACCCCGGCCTGCGCGCATCCGCGCGCGGGCTTTTTTGTTTCGCTCCGACATGACACAACGCGTCCGCACCCGCTTCGCGCCGAGCCCCACCGGCTTCATCCACCTCGGCAACATCCGCTCCGCGCTCTACCCCTGGGCGTTCGCGCGCCGCATGAAGGGCGATTTCATCCTGCGCATCGAGGACACCGACGTCGAGCGCTCGTCCCAGGAAGCGGTGGACGTGATCCTGGAAGGCATGGCCTGGCTCGATCTGGACATCGACGAAGGCCCCTACTACCAGATGCAGCGCATGGACCGCTACCGCGAGGTGGTCAGGCAGATGCTGGACAGCGAGCTGGCCTACCCGTGCTACATGAGCACCGAGGAACTCGACGCGCTGCGCGAGGCCCAGCGCGCGCGCGGCGAGAAGCCGCGCTACAACGGCTTCTGGCGCCCCGAGCCGGGCAAGGTGCTGCCCGCGCCGCCGGCCGGCGTGCAGCCGGTGATCCGCTTCAAGAACCCGATCGGCGGTAGCGTGGTGTGGGACGACGCGGTCAAGGGCCGCATCGAGATCGCCAACGACGAGCTGGACGACCTCGTGATCGCCCGCCCCGACGGCACGCCCACCTACAATTTCTGCGTGGTGGTCGACGACCTCGACATGAAGATCACCCACGTGATCCGCGGCGACGACCACGTCAACAACACGCCGCGCCAGATCAACATCATCCGCGCGCTGGGCGGCACGCCACCGGTCTACGCCCACCTGCCGACCGTGCTCAACGAGCAGGGCGAGAAGATGAGCAAGCGCCACGGCGCCATGCCCGTGACCGGCTATCGCGACGAAGGCTACCTGCCCGAGGCCGTGCTCAACTACCTGGCCCGGCTGGGCTGGGCGCACGGCGACGCCGAGATCTTCTCGCGCGAGCAGTTCATCGAGTGGTTCGACCTCGAGCACCTGGGCAAGTCGCCGGCACAGTACAACCCGGAAAAGCTGGCCTGGCTCAACAACCACTACATCAAGGTGGGCGACAACGCGCGCCTGGCCGCGCTGACCCGGCCGTTCATCGAGGCGCTGGGCGGCAAGGTGGAAGGTGGCGCCAGCCTCGAAGCGGTGATCGGCCTGGTCAAGGACCGCGCCAACACGCTCAAGGACGTGGCCCAGGCCGCGCTGCTGTTCTACCGCGGCGAGACGCAGCCGGACGCCGCGCTCAAGGCCGAGCACCTCAACGCCGACGTGCTGCCCGCCCTGCAGGCCCTGGCGGCGCGCCTGGGCGCGCTGGCCGAGTGGAAGCGCGAGGACATCGGCGCGGCCTTCAAGGCCGTGCTGGCCGAGTTCGGCCTGAAGATGCCCAAGCTGGCCATGCCGGTGCGCCTGCTGGTGGCGGGGCAGTTGCAGACGCCCGCCATCGACGCGGTGCTGGAGCTGTTCGGCCGCGAAACGGTGCTGCGCCGGCTGCAAGCTGGCCTCGCCTGAAATTTTTTGCGGAAAGTCGCGGAAGGGGCTTGCGCTCCTGTCGCGACTTGAGCATAATCTCGTTCTCCCTGCAGCGCGGACAAAAACCAAGCGGGCTTAACGGACGGCAGCGAACAGTAGTAATTCCCGCAGTAATGCGGATCGCTGAAAAAAGTTAAAAAAAGGGGTTGTCAAAAAGCAAGGTTGTTTATATAATCTTGTCTTCGCTGAAACAAAGAAACAAACGCGAAACGACAGCAGCAGCAAGCTGGAGCAGTAAATCAGCAGTAACGTAGTGCCTTGGGGCTATAGCTCAGCTGGGAGAGCGCTTGCATGGCATGCAAGAGGTCAGCGGTTCGATCCCGCTTAGCTCCACCAAAATGCCGGAAGTTTCGATTGCGGTCATGGCGAAACTTCCCGGTGTGGTGAAGACCGGATTATCCGGATATTCGCCGCGCCAGACGGAACAAGTCGGAAGACAAGTTTCTGTCCCCTTCGTCTAGAGGCCTAGGACATCACCCTTTCACGGTGAGTACAGGGGTTCGAATCCCCTAGGGGACGCCAGATAACGGACGTAACCAAACGTCCGGTTTGTCGTCGGCGGCATCGCTGCCGGCAGCAAGTAGAAGTATTGGAGTGGTAGTTCAGTTGGTTAGAATACCGGCCTGTCACGCCGGGGGTCGCGGGTTCGAGCCCCGTCCACTCCGCCAAATCAAGACCCGCATGGTTATGCCATGCGGGTTTTTCTTTTTCCGCCCGCATTTTCCCGTCTTCGGTTTTTCCTGCTGCATTTCCTGCCGCGGCATGCGTTCGCGGTATTCGCTCCGGCCGTGCCCCGATAATCGCCCGCCTCGCTGGCCGGATACCGCCGCGGCGCATTATCGGCGCGCCGGCGAGCGATTATCCCGGCGCCGGCTTCAGTCCTGCGGGCGCCGGCTTACCGTGACGAAATAGCGCACCAGCAGCGTCGCGGCCAGCGCCAGGCTCACGCTGTTGGCCAGCCAGAAGCCCGCCGCGCCGCGCGTGAAGGCCGGCAGCGAGCCGATCAGGCCGAAGCCCAGCACGTAGCCGCCGCCCAGCCCCACGCCCCACAGCGACAGCGCGTAGATCAGCGTCGGCACCAGCGCGATCTTGTAGGCGCGCAGGATGAAGGCGGTCATCACCTGGACCGCATCGAAGGCCTGGTAGAACGCGATGAACAGCATCAGGGGCAGGGCGGCCCGCACCACCGCCGGGTCCTTGGCGTAGGCGTGCAGCAGCGGCTCGCGCAGGATCCACAGCAGGCTGCCGACCATGACGGCGAGCAGCGCCGCCAGGCAGATGCCGCGCCGCGCGATGCGGCGCGCCGCGGGCAGGTCGCGCGCGCCGATCGACTGGGCCACCAGCGTGGAGGTGGCGATCGCCAGCGACAGCGGCAGCATGTAGGCCACCGCGCCGAGGTTGGCGATGATCTGGTGGCCGGCCAGCACCACCGTGCCCATGCGCGTGATGAAGATCGACATCAGCGTAAACGAGGTGATCTCGATCAGGTAGGTCAGGCCCATCGGCACGCCCAGGCGCAGCAGCGCGCGGATCGGCCGCGCCTGCGGCCAGGCCCAGCTCGAGAAGATCTGCAGCGGCCGGTAGGCCGCGTTGCGCCGCAGGATCAGCACGCCGGAGACGCACCACATCCAGCTGATCAGCGTCGAGGCCAGCGCGCAGCCGGGGCCGCCCATCGCCGCCAGGCCGAGGCCGCCGTCGATGAACCAGGCATTGAGCGGGATCTTCACCGCCAGCCCGACGATCTGCAGCACCGTCACCATCACCGGCCGCGACAGCGCGTTGTTCAGCGCCGAGTAGATGCGAAAGCCGAGCGCGGCGGGCAGGCCGAAGGCCTGGATGTGCAGGTAGGTGGTGGCCTTCTCGACCAGTTCGGGCGGCGCCTGCGCGAACTGCAGCAGCGGCCCGGGAAAGGCCAGCAGCAGCATGCCCGGCACCGCCAGCGCCACGCCCAGCCACGCCGCCTGCCTGACTTCGCTGCCGATCTCCGCCGCGCGGCCCGCGCCGTGCAACTGCCCGGCGATCGGGGCGAGCGCCTGCAGCACGCCCATCAGGCTGATGTAGACGGTGACGTAGATCGAGCCGCCGAGCCCCACGGCGGCGAGGTCGGTGGCCGAGGCGCGCCCGGACATGATGGTGTCGATCACGCCGAAGGCGATCACCGCGAGCTGGCCGACCAGGACTGGCGCGGCCAGTTCGCCGATGCGGCGGATATCCTGCAGCAGTTTCATCCGATGGGCCGGCGCGCCGCGGCGCTGCCGGATAGCTGTGGCTGTTGAGTGCGTGTTGTCCGCATTGTCCGCGTCGGTTGTGACGGCACGCCCCGTTGGTGCGTCCTAGCGGCGCGGCAGGCGGCGCTGCGGCAGGACCGGCTTGGGCGGCGGCGCCTTCGACATATCGACGAGGCGGTACATGCGGAAGCGCTCGTCGCGGTCCGACGGCCGGCGGCCTTCCCAGACCAGCCGCCATTCAAAATGCGAGATGCTGGTCGGCTCGCCGTAGTCCACCGAATCGTGACGCAGCAGGATGTCGCAGCCGTCGCTCGGGCCGCCGAAGCGGATGTGCCCGAAGTAGGCGAACGAGGCCAGTTGCGCGTCGCCCATGCGGATCGGCTGCACGCAGTTGTAGGTCGCCGGCAGCGCCATCGATGCGGCCTGCGCCACGTCGCGGTAGGTCTTGCCGTAGTTGATCGACGGCATCCACAGCGTCATCGCCAGCACCCACATCAGCGTGGTGCCGGCGGCCGAGATCACCACCGGGCGCCAGATCTGCTTGGGCGCGCGCGACAGCCGCCAGCGCACGATCAGCACCCAGGCCGCGGTGACGATCAGCGCGTAGACCACCGCGCTGACGGTGAAGTCCTGCTGGAAGCCCGGCAGCAGCCGGTAGATGTTGGCGGCGATGCGCGGCGGCTGGCCGGTCGTGCGGGCGATCCACATGAACCAGACGAAGCCGCCGAAGATCGTGAAGAACAGCAGCGCGAACCAGTCGATCGCATTGATGGCCGCGCGCGTCAGCGTGGGCAGCCCGAAGGCGGCCAGCACCGCCATCGGCGGCAGCAGCAGGATGAACTGCACGTCGCCGGGCTGGCGCAGCAGGAACAGCAGCAGCACCAGCGGCACCAGCAGCGACAGCGGCAGCGCCACATGCGGCGCGCGGCGCATGCCCGACCAGCTCAGCCACGCCCAGCACGCGATCGGCCACACCGGCCAGGTAAACAGCAGCAGGTTGCGCGTGATGAAGTTGAGCGCCAGCGCGTTGGGCGCGCCGTAGGTGCGGCGGTCGTCGCGCGACCACTCGCGGATGAAGGTCACGGCGTCGTTGTGGTCGGCCGCGCCCAGGTAGGCCACCGCCATCCACGCGGCCACCAGGGCCAGCGCCAGCGGCACGCTGGCCAGCAGCAGGCGCGGCAGCGGCAGCGGCCTGCAGGCCAGCCCGCAGGCGATCACGGCCAGCAGCAGCACCACCGGCAGCATCGGCCCGCTCGACAGCGTCAGCGCGCCGAGCCCGGCGCCGAGCCAGAGCCCGCCCTGCAGCGGCTTGTCCAGGCTGCGCACCATGCCGTACAGGCTCATGGCGACGAAGCAGACCTGGCCGACCTGCGGCGTGGTCTCGTGCCCGCGCATGGCCAGGCCCACGCAGGCCAGGAAGATCAGCAGCGCGCCGTCGGCCAGCGTGCGGCCGTAGTCGCGCGCGTTGGGCTGGCCGCCGAAGACGTAGGCGAACGGCTGCACCTCGGCGCGGCGGCCGAGCAGGTAGGTGGCATACCAGATCAGCGCGCAGGTGCCGAAGTAGAACAGCGCCGTGGCCAGGCGCGAGGCGTCGGGCGCGCCCAGCCAGCCGCCGAACAGGCGGATCATGGCGGCGCCGACCCAGAACACCAGCGGACCGTCGTCGCTGTACGGGCGGCCCACGATGTTCGGCATCAGCCAGTCCTGGGCGCCGCCGGTGGCCAGCTGCCACATCACGCCGAAGCCGGCCGCGTCCTCGTTCTTCCACGGGTCGCGGCCGAACAGGCCGGCCAGGCCATAGATGATGCAGATGGCCAGCAGCAGCGCGCGCGGGAGCGTGCCGGTGGCGGCTGCGGTGAGGTGGACTCGGGAGGTCTTGGCTGCGCTCATCGATGGGTAGGGCTGGGTGGCGGCCGGGCGGGCGCCTGCGGTTGGCTGCGTCTGTCGCCGGCGCGCGGGGCGCGAAGACTGCAAAAGGGACTACTGAAACGACTGCCGGAACAGCTGCCGGAACGACCGCCGCAAAGACAGCGGAAGCAGGGCCGGGCGGCGCGGGCCGCAAAAGCAAAGAGGCAGCCGATGCTGCCTCTTTGCTTGGGTGCGCGGCGCCGGAGCATCGTCCGAGGCCGGGCTGCGAGCAGGCTCGCGCAGCGAATTACTTCGCCGCGGCCTTGCCCAGCTTGCTGCCGAACTTCTGGCGGAACTTCTCGACGCGGCCGGCCGTGTCCATGATCTTCTGGGTGCCGGTGTAGAACGGGTGCGATTCCGACGAGACTTCGATCTTCGCCAGCGGGTATTCCTTGCCGTTGTATTCGATCGTGTCGCGGGTCTGGATCGTCGAGCGGGTCACGAACTTGAAGTCGTTCGACACGTCGTGGAACACGACTTCGCGGTAATTCGGGTGAATGCCTTCTTTCATGGTGCTTCCTTTCAGGTTGGGTAGCCAGTCCGCTGCATGCCGCGCTGCCGCTGCCGGGGTTTCCGGGGTTCCGGTCGAACCGGTTGGCAGTGTTGCGGCGAACGAACCACTTGCCGATAACGGACAAACCGGGATTATCGCAGAAAAACAAAAACATGGGCAAGATTTGCGAGCGTGCCGCCGGTGTCGGCCGGGCGCCCGGAAATAGGCCAGATGCGTCACATCGCGGCCGGGTCCTGGCGGTAGAACGTGGCCAATGCGCCATATAGCGCCGGCCAGTGCCTGCGCAGCCCGGCCGGTTCGACAAAGAAGGTCTCCGATGCCACCGCGAAGAACTCGCTCGGCGCCTCGCAGCCGTAGGGATCGATCACGCGCAGCGCCGGCGGCAGCCGCTCGGGATGGTCCCAGGCATGGTCGGACTGGCGGTCGCAGGCATCGGCGAAGCGGTCGTATTCGCCCAGCAGCGTCTCGGCCCACTGCTCGCGGTCCACGCCCGGGTGCAGCACGCGCGAGAACGGCGGCACGCCGTCCGGCTCGCCGTCGAGCATGTCGAGCTTGTGGGCGAACTCGTGGATGACCACGTTGTAGCTGTCGTCGGGGTGCGCGTGATGCGCGTGGTGCGCGCCCGCACCCGCGCCGGGGGCCTGCACGTCGGGCCAGGACAGGATCACCGGGCCGTGCTCCCAGGCCTCGCCGCTGGCTTCCTCGACCACGCCGTGCACCAGGCCGATGTCGTCCTCGACGGTGCGCCGGATGATGAACTCTCCCGGATACAGCACGATGCCACGCCAGCCGCGATACCACTCGATGCCGAGCTTGAGGATGGGCACGCAGGCCTGCGTCGCCACGCTGGCCACCATCTCGTCGGCCAGCGGCAGCGCGTGCGCGGTGGAGAATTCCTTCTCGGCGATGAACAGCGTGGCGAGCTCGCGCAGCGTGGCGAGGTCGGCGGCGCCGTAGCGCTGCACGAACGGCAGCGTCGCCACCGTGTGCGCCCACAATGCGTCGGGGATGGCGTAGTGCTCGAGCTTGCGCTCGCGCGAGCGGCCCCGCAGGAAGTGGCTGAGTTTGCCGAACATGGTTCTCCTGCCTGGTTCTTCGGACTGCGTGCTTCGCCGACAGGTTGCGCTCGTAGGTCGCGCTCGTAGCGCGCCGCAAAGCAAGAAGGGCGTGCCGTGGCACGCCCTCCTGCGCGATACGCGCGCGCCGTGGCGAGCCACCGCGCGCGGCATGGCCAGCGCTCAGCCGCCCCTGCGCATCATATCGAAAAACTCGGCGTTGTTCTTGGTCGCCTTCATCTTGTCGAGGATGAATTCCATCGCCTGCACTTCGTCCATGTCGGAGATGAACTTGCGCAGCACCCACACCTTCTGCAGGATTTCCGGCTTGATCAGCAGCTCCTCGCGGCGCGTGCCCGACTTGTTCAGGTTGATCGACGGATAGACGCGCTTCTCGGCCAGGCGGCGCTCGAGGTGCACTTCCATGTTGCCGGTGCCCTTGAACTCTTCGTAGATCACGTCGTCCATGCGGCTGCCGGTCTCGATCAGCGCGGTGGCGATGATGGTCAGCGAGCCGCCTTCCTCCAGGTTGCGCGCGGCGCCGAAGAAGCGCTTCGGGCGCTGCAGCGCGTTGGCGTCCACGCCGCCGGTCAGCACCTTGCCCGAGGCCGGCACCACCGTGTTGTAGGCGCGCGCCAGGCGCGTGATGGAGTCCAGCAGGATCACCACGTCGCGCTTGAGCTCGACCAGGCGCTTGGCCTTCTCGATCACCATTTCGGCGACCTGCACGTGGCGGATGGCCGGTTCGTCGAAGGTCGACGCCACCACCTCGCCGCGCACCGAGCGCAGCATCTCGGTCACTTCTTCCGGGCGCTCGTCGATCAGCAGTACGAACAGGTCGGCTTCCGGATGGTTGTTGGCGATCGCGTGGGCGATGTGCTGCAGCATCACGGTCTTGCCCGACTTCGGCGAGGCCACCAGCAGCGCGCGCTGGCCGCGGCCGATCGGCGCGATCATGTCGATGATGCGGCCGGTGATGTTTTCCTCGGCGCGGATCTCGCGTTCGAGCGTGAGCGGCCGGTTCGGATGCAGCGGCGTCAGGTTCTCGAACATGATGCGGTTCTTCACCGCCTCGGGCGCCTGGCCGTTGACCTTGTCCACCTTCACCAGCGCGAAGTAGCGCTCGCCGTCCTTGGGGGTCCGCACCTCGCCTTCGATGGTGTCGCCGGTATGCAGGTTGAAGCGGCGGATCTGCGAAGGGCTGATGTAGATATCGTCCGTGCTCGCCAGGTACGACGTCTCGGGCGAGCGCAGGAAGCCAAATCCGTCAGGCAGGACTTCCAGCGTGCCGTCGCCAAAGATGGTTTCGCCCAGCTTGGCGCGCTTCTTCAGGATGGCAAACATCAGTTCCTGTTTGCGCATCCGCTGTGCGTTGTCGATCTCGAGGGTCGCGGCCATTTCGAGAAGCGCAGACACGTGAAGCGATTTGAGTTCTGTCAGGTGCATAGACGAGGGGTACAGAGGCGCCCGGACGGGCTGGACCTAAAGAGGGGGGAAGAAATGAGCGGACGCTCGGGGAAGTTGTTGGTGCCATCTTAGCACAATCCGGCCGGTGCGCCAGGGCTGGCGCACGCACGTCGGATTGTGGCGACAAACGGGGCCGCGCCTGGTGGCGCCGCGCCCCGCGCAATCGTCTTACAGATTGCCGTCGAGGAATGCGGTCAACTGCGACTTGGACAGCGCGCCGACCTTCTGCGCGGCCACCGCGCCATTCTTGAACAGGATCAGCGTGGGGATACCGCGGATGCCGAACTTGGCCGGCACCTGCTGGTTCTCGTCGACGTTGATCTTGGCGATCTGCAGCTTCTCGCCGTAGTCCTTGGCCACTTCGTCCAGGATCGGGGCGATCATCTTGCACGGACCGCACCATTCGGCCCAGAAGTCGAGCAGGACAGGCTTGTCGGACTGGAGCACGTCGGCGTCGAAGGAGGCGTCGCTCACATACTTGATTTGTTCACTCATGGCGGAAAACCTCTGGTTTCGCTCTGTTGATTTTGAAGGCGGGATTTGCCGAACCGCTACATTACACGAGTTTGCGCATGCCCGTGGGCGGGCGCCTTACCCGGTGCCGGCAGTCCCGAGCGACGGGATGGCCGGCCAACGCGGATGTTGCTGATATGTTACCAGTTGCCTGGAATTCAATAGCGGCCCCGGCAGGCTGGCGGTGCGTTGCCGTACATGGCGCGAAGCCTTGCCGGCACGGTGGCACTTGGGGGACATTCTGCCCGGGAATGCCGGTGCCGTGGAGTGATTGTATTAATGGGCGCGAGAGCTTTTCTCAATCGCGCGCGGCCTTCGCATATGGCTCGCGCATGATTCGAGTATGAATTACCGAGCACACCGCGAAAGTGCCTGCGATCCGGCTTTTCGCTGTCCCGGAACAAGGTCCCGGGGAATGCGGCGCGTAGAATAGATAGAATCACGCGCTCCAGACAAGGCCACCAACCATGACGTCCGACCATTCTCCCAAGACCGATCCGCAGCAATCGCCCACCGTCGAGCACCTGAGCGACGCGCTGGACCATATCAACACCGCGGTCGAGCAGAACAGCATTGCCGGCGGGGCGGCCAGGGGCCTGCTGTTCAGCGTGATCGAGACGCTCGGCGCGCTGATCGGCAACCCCGACCTGCCCGAGCACGCGCGCTCCGGCTACCAGGGCCTGCTCGAGACCGCGCGCGAGATCCGCGCCCGCGTCGAAGGCGGCGGCCACTGAAGGCTGCGGGTATTCCCGGCATTTCCGGCATTCTCGGCATCATTCCCGGCTTGCGGGCGCAGGCGCCAATGACGGCATCGTCCGTGCCCGCGGCGCGCGCCGCGGACCGGTCGCCGTGCGCCCGGCGTTTCGCTCCTCCCGCCACGCCAGCTTCATGACCGCGCTGCAATTCCGGCCCGGCCCGGACTTCCTGCCGCAGGCCGCCGCCGCGGCCTGGTACTTCCTCGACCGCTGCGGCGGGCAGCAGGCCGCCGCGCACGTGGTGGTGCCCACCGCGGCGCAGATTCCCGGCGTGCGCCAGGCGCTCGACGCGGCCGCGCGCGCGGCCGGCGCGCCGCGCCTGCTGCCGCGCGTGCTCACGCTCGGCCACTGGCTGCTGGACCTGCCGCCCGAGGCGCAGCCGGTGCGCAGCCACGCGGCGCGGCTGCTCGCCGTGCAGCAGGCCATCCGCGCGCAGGACTGGCTGCGGCGCGCGTTCGGCGCGCAGACCGAGGCCGCCGCCTGGGGCCTGGCGCAGACGCTGCTCACGGTCAGCGACGAACTGAGCGCGCGCTGGCTCGACGACGACGCCATCCGCGACGACGAGATCGACGGCGACGACCGCGCGGCGCTGCTGCAAGGCGCGCTGGAGCGGACCTACGCGCATCTGTCGTCGCGCTTCCTCGGCGAGGAGGCGCGCATCGTGATGGCGTTCTGGCAGGCGCTGTCCGGCCCGGACGACCCGCTGCCGGCGCGCCGGCGCATGCTGCACCGGCTGGCCATGCACGTCGACGGCCCGGTCATCTGGCTCGGCCCCACGCCGCCCACGCCCATCGACGCAGCGTTCCTGCGCCAGGCCGCGGAACTGGTGCCGGTGATGCGCATCGGCTACGACTGGAGCGCGCAGGCGGACGATGCCGAAGCGGGCGCGGCGCAGGAGGGCCCGGAACCCGGCGACTGGTACGACACGCTGCTCGCGCTGTGGCCCGAGGCGCGCCTGCCCGGCGCCGGCGAGCCCGCCGCGCGCCGCGCGCCGCCACGCGCATTGCCCGAAACGCGCCCGCGCGTGCGCGTGGTCGGCAGCGCGCGCTTCGAGGACGAGGCCGCGGCCGCGGCCAGCCAGCTGGTGGCGTGGCTCAACCAGGGCCGGCGCCACGTGGCGCTGGTCGCGCACGACCGCGTGGTGGCGCGCCGCGCGCGCGCCTTGCTCGCGCGCGCCGGCGCGCCAGTGCGCGACGAGACCGGCTGGAAGCTCTCCACCACGCGCGCCGCCGCCGCGCTGATGCGCTGGTTCGACCTGCTCAACCAGGACGGCGACACCGCGGCGCTGCTCGACCTGCTCAAGAGCCCGTTCTGCCTGCCGGACTTCCCCGCGCGCGGCGCCGCCATCGCCGCGCTCGAGCAGCGGATCCGCCGCGACGGCATCAGCGGCGGCTGGCGCCGCCTGCAGCAGCGTTTCGCGCCCGACGCCCGGCGCGAGACCGCGGCCGGCAACGTCGACAACGCGGACGATGCCGCCGGCGGGGAGGACGCCC
>NZ_AQPL01000143.1:0-8052 GCF_000395345.1 Cupriavidus sp. WS
GCCAGGCCGCCTGCGAACTGGTGCAGCGGCTCGCCGCCGAGGCCGGCGCGTGGCCGCGCGGCCGGACGCAGCAGCCGGTGTCCACCTGGCTCGAACGGCTCGACGCCACGCTCGACGCGCTCGCCATGCGCGCGGCGCTGGCCGCCGACGATGCCGGCCGCCAGCTGCTCGACGCGCTGGCGCGCCTGGCCGACCTGCCGCACGACGAAACCGGCGCGGCCGCCACGCTCGACCTGGCGGAATTCCGCTCGATGCTCTCGGCGCTGCTCGAATCGGTGGCCTACAAGGAGCCCTCGGCCAGCGGCGCCGCGCGCATCACCATCCTGCCGCTCAACGGCGCGCGCATGCGCCGCTTCGACGGCGTGGTGGTGGTCGGCTGCGACGACGCGCAACTGCCGTCGAGCGCGGCCGAGCTGATGTTCTTCTCCAACCAGATGCGCCGCGAGCTGGCGCTGGAAGACCGCGAGATCCGCTTCGCCCAGCAGGCGCGCGACCTGGCCGAAGTGCTGCTCAACAACGACGACGTGGTGCTGACCTGGCAGCGCCTGGGCGCGCGCGGCGAGCCCAAGCACGTGTCGGGCTGGATCGAGCGGCTCGGCGCGCTGTGCTCGCGCGCCGGCGCGCCGATCGAGGCGAGCGCCTTGCCGGCGCTGCACGAGACCTTCGCCGAAGCGGGCGGCATGCCGGCGCCGGCCGCCGCGGAGCTGGTGCCCGCGCGCTGGAGCGCGCAGGCGTACAACATGCTGCGCCGCTGTCCCTACCAGTTCTTCGCCGGGCGCATGCTCGGCCTGGCCGGGCTGGAAGTGGTCAGCGACGATCTGGAGAAGCGCGACATCGGCGAGCTGCTGCACCGCATCCTGCTGCGCTATCACCGCGAGGCCGGCGAGGACGGCCTGCGCCACGACGACGCGCGCCTGGCGCGGCTGCGCGAGATTTCCGACCACGAATTCGGCGCGCTGATGCGCGAGGACGGCAACGCCATCGGCTACTACCGCCGCTGGTGCGAGGTGCTGCCGTCCTACGTGGCGTGGCAGGCCGAGCGCGAGGCGCAGGGCTGGTTCTGGGACGGCGGCGAGATCGACGCCACCGTCGACCTGCCCATGCCCGACGGCCAGCCGCTGCGCGTCAACGGCCGCATCGACCGGCTCGACCGCGCGCGCGACGGCAGCCGCGCCGTGCTGGACTACAAGACGCAGAGCGTGCTGCGCCTCAAGCGCAAGGTCGACGACGTGGAAGAGGACTGCCAGCTGCCGTTCTACGGCCTGCTGCGCGCCGACGTGCGCGTCGGCAGCTGGGTGGCGCTGGAAGGCGCGAAGGACGGCCCGCCCGCGGCCCAGCGCGAAGTCGGCCTGCCCGATTTCGACGCCGCCGTGGCCTGGCTGGAGCGCCAGCTGCGCGAGGACGTGATGCGCCTGCGCCGGGACGCGCCGCTGCCGGCCTTCGGCGATGCCGGCGCGTGCACCTACTGCACCGCGCGCGGCCTGTGCCGCAAGGGCTTCTGGGAAAGCACGGCGCTGCCGCCGCAGGTGGGAGGCCGCGCATGAGCGCGCACGCCTATCTGCGCGACGGCGCGCCGGTCGCCGAAGCCGAGTTCACGCGCGCGGCCTGCGACCCCGCCGCCTCGGTGGTGGTGGAGGCCTGTGCCGGCAGCGGCAAGACCTGGCTGCTGGTGGCGCGCCTGCTGCGCCTGTTGCTGGCCGGCGCCGCGCCGCACGAGATCCTCGCCATCACCTTCACGCGCAAGGCCGCCGAGGAAATGCGCGAGCGCCTGCTCGAAGTGCTGGCCCAGCTGGCGCGCGACGACGACGACGCGGTGATCGCCGCGCTGGTCCAGCGCGGCCTGTCCGCCGACGCCGCGCGCGCCGCGCTGCCGCGCGCGCGCGGCCTGCACGCGCAGGTGCTGGCCGCGCCGGGGCGCATGGCCATCGACACCTTCCACGGCTGGTTCGGCACGCTGCTGCGCGGCGCGCCGCTGGCCTCGGGCATCGTGCCCGGCGCCACGCTGCGCGAGGACGCATTGCGCATGAAGCGCGAGGCCTGGGCGCCGTTCTGGCAGGCGCTGGCCACGCCGCCGTATGCGGAGCTGCGCGCCGCCTTCGAGCAACTGGTGGACGCCATCGGCGAGTTCCAGGCGCGCGCGCTGCTGGACGCGATGTTCCATGCGCGCAGCGAGTGGTTCGCCTTCAAGGAAAGCGCCGATCCCGCCGAGGCGCTGGCCGCCGATCTCGGCGACGACGCGCGCGTCGACGTGCTGCCCCAAGTGCTGGCCGACGACGCCTGGCTCGACGCCTGCCAGGACATGGCCTCGCAACTGGGCCGCGGCGGCAAGACCGAGCAGGCCCATGCCGCGCGGCTGGCGGACGCGGTCATGGCGATCCGCGCGTGGCGCGAGGGCGGGGCGGCGGACGGCGCGCCGGCCGAGCGCGCCTTCGCGGTCCTGCGCGATGCGTTCTTCACCGCCGCCGGCAAGCCGCGCTCGCTGCGCGCGACCGCCGCGCTGACCAAGGCGCTCGGCGGCGAGGCCGCGGTCGAGGCGTTCGTGGCCGCGCACGGCGAGCGCTGCGCCGCGCTCGAGCAGGTGGCGCAGCGCCGCTGCGAGGCCGCCGTGCTGGCCGTCAACCTCGCGCTCTACCGCCTCGGCGACGCGCTGCTGACGCGCTACCAGCATCACAAGTCCGAGCAGCGCGCGATGGACTTCGCCGACCTCGAATGGCTGGCCGCGCGGCTCATGCGCGACGAGGAAACCGCCACCTACCTGCAGGTGCGGCTCGACGCGCGCTACCGCCACCTGCTGCTCGACGAATTCCAGGACACCAACCCGCTGCAGTGGCGCATCCTGCAAGGCTGGCTGGCCGGCTACGCGGGCCTCGGCGAGCGGCCCACGGTATTCCTCGTGGGCGACCCCAAGCAGTCCATCTACCGTTTCCGCCGCGCCGACGCGCGCCTGTTCCAGACTGCCAGCGAGATGCTGCAGGCCGCGTTCGGCGCCACCGTGCTGCGCACCAACCGCACCCGCCGCAACCGGCCCGAGGTGCTCGAGTGGGTCAACGCGGTGTTCGGTGCCGCGCGCGCCGACGGCCGCTATCCGCTGTTCGAGACGCAGACCACCGCGCTCGAAGAGCCGGGCGGCCCGGTATGGCTGCTGCCGCTGGTCGAGCCCGAAGCGGAGGCGGCGGAAGATGCCGGGGAAGATGCTGGAGGTGCGGAGGCGGCCGAAGACGGCGCGCAGGAAACCGCCGCCATCCACCGCGACACGCTGACCCAGCCGCGCCGGCACGAAGGCGACTCGCTGCGCCTCGAAGAAGGCCGGCGCGTGGCGGCGTGGCTGCGCCACGTCCGCGCCACCGTGCCGGTGGCCGAAGGCGGCGGCACGCGCCCGGCGCGCTGGAGCGATTTCCACATGCTGGTGCGCCGCAAGACCTATCTGGCGGAATACGAGCGCGCCTTCCGCGAGGCCGGCATCCCGTGCCTGAGCCCGCGCCGCGGCGGCCTGCTGGCCACGCTCGAGGCGCTCGACCTGTCGGCGCTGCTGGCCTTCCTGATGACGCCGGAGTCCGACCTCGACCTCGCCCACGTGCTCAAGAGCCCGCTGGTCGGCGCCACCGACGAAGACCTGATCGCCATCGCGCAGCAGGTGCAGGCGCAGGAGCCGCGCCCGGGCTGGTGGGCCTGCCTGCGCGGGCAGGGCCTGCCCGAGTTCGCCAGCGCGGCGCTGCGCGACGGCGTGGCGCGCCTGCGGCACTGGCTGGAAGTCGCGCCGCACCGGCCCGTGCACGACCTGATCGACCACATCTATCACGGCGGCGAGGTGCGCCGGCGTTATGCCGAGGCCGCGCCCGCCGACATCCGCGACCAGGTGCTGGCCAATCTCGACGCTTTCCTCAAGCTCTCGCTCGACCTCGACGGCGGGCGCTATCCGAGCCTGCCCAAGTTCATCGACGAATTGCAGGAGATCCGCCGCGGCGAAGAGGGCGAAAGCCCCGATGAAGGCGGCATGGCGGACCGTGCCGAAGAAGGCGACGCCGATGCGGCCGATGCGGCGGACAGCGCGCTCGACGCCGTGCACATCCTCACCGTGCACGCCGCCAAGGGCCTGGAGGCGCCGTTCGTGGTGCTGCTCGACGCCAACCACAGCGAGCCCGCCGCCGACAACGGCGGCATCCTGATCGACTGGCCGCCGTCGTCGCCGGTGCCGGTGCATTTTTCCGCCTACGGCAAGCGCAGCACGCGCGGGCTGGCGCGCGCGCCGCTGTTCGAGGCCGAGGCCGCGCTGGCCGAGCGCGAGAACTGGAACCTGCTCTACGTGGCCATGACGCGCGCGTGCCAGGGCCTGCTGGTCAGCGGCGTGAAAGGGCGCGCCGCGCGCGGCGCCGAGGGCGAAGGCAACCGCGAGATCGCCGGGAGCTGGTACGTGCGCCTGCAGTCGGCCGGCACGGGCGCGCCGGTGGAGGCGTTCCCGCCGGCGACGGCCGGCGACGACGCCTGGCAGCGGCCCGGCCACGACGCGCGCGTGCGCTATGCCGATTTCCGCGAGCGCTACCGCGAGGCGGCGGACACGCTGGTGCCGGTCTACGAATGGGAAGACGAGGACGCGGCGCGGGATGACGTCGAAGAGGACAGCCATGCCATCGTCTTCGACGCCGAGGCGGCGCGCCACGGCGAACTGATCCACGCGCTGGTCGAGCGCATCACGCGCTATCCCGAGGCGTTCGAAGCGTTGCCCGGGCCGGACGTGGTGATGCGCTGGTTCCCGCTGGCCGGCGGCGGCGATGCGCAGGCGCGCGCGCAGTGGCGGGCTCAGGCCGAGGCCGCCATCGGCGCGGCGCGGCGCATGCTGGAAGCGCCCGCGCTGCGCCCGCTGCTGTTCCCGCAGGACGCGCGCAGCGCGCGCAACGAGGTCGAGCTATATGACGCGCGCGGCCGCCTGCTGCGCATCGACCGGCTGGTGGAGTTCGACGAGCGCGTGGTCATCGTCGACTACAAGCTGCGCCTGCTGCCGCAGGAGCACGCGGCCTATGCGCAGCAGCTCGCGCGCTACGTGGCGGCGGTCAGGCCGATGTTCCCGGGGCGGCGCGTCGAGGCCGGCGTGGCCACGGCCGACGGGGAGTGGATCGCGGCGGATGCATTGCAGGTTCCGCGCCAGGGGGCATTGTTCTAGACTTGTCCTGCGTCATGACGCGCGGCTTGCCATGCGCGGCACAATAGCCGCACCGGTGCGCAGGGCGCAACGCGCGGACGCGGCCGGGAAGGGACGGATTGCTGCCGGGGAGCGAATGACCGGGGGACGAATGGCTTTGCCGGGAAGTCCTGCGGCGCGGATTCCGCGGGGAAGGACCTGGCGACAGGGTTCGCGAGCGGGTCCGGCGGAAAATCCGGCAAGAAGGCAGAAGACAGGGGAATAGCGGAATGGCGGAATAGGGGGACGAGCCTGACCCTCGGCACTGGCGGAAAACGGCTGTGGCTGCTTCGTTCCCGACCTGACCAGGTTGACCGCGCCGCCATGCGAGGAGGCCCGTCCGGTGCGCATTGTAACCCAGTGCGGGCGGGCCCGCCTATTTCCCGTGAAATTGACCCGGCAAGCCGCATGGCCGGCCCGGGCCGGCACTACAGTGGAACCGTGCCGGCGCGGCGCGCAGGGCCGCCACCACAACCAGCGAGACCAGCGATGAACGCCAAAGACCAGATGCTCCACGCCACCTTGCCGCCGCAAGACATCTCCACCGAAGTCCTGCTGGAGAAATACGCCAAGGGCGAGGAGGCCAGCGTTGCCGACGTGCGCCTGCGCGTGGCGCGCGCGCTGGCCGAGGCCGAGGCCCCGACCGAGCGCGAGCAGTGGGCCGGGCGCTTCCTGTGGGCGCAGGAGCAGGGCTTCGTGCCGGCGGGGCGCATCGCCTCGGCGGCCGGCACGCGCATCGAGGCCACGCTGATCAACTGCTTCGTGCAGCCGGTCGGCGATTCGGTGTCCGACGCGCGCGGCGGCAAGCCCAGCATCTACACCGCGGTGGCGCAGGCCGCCGAGACCATGCGGCGCGGCGGCGGGGTGGGCTACGATTTCTCCGCGATACGGCCGGCCGGCGCGCTGGTGCGCGGCACGCATTCGCGCGCCTCGGGGCCGGTCTCGTTCATGAAGGTGTTCGACGCATCGTGCGCCACGGTGGAGTCGGCCGGCTCGCGCCGCGGTGCGCAGATGGGCGTGCTGCGCTGCGACCACCCGGACATCGAGACCTTCATCCACGCCAAGGACCGCGGCGACCTGACCAATTTCAACATTTCTATCGGCGTGAGCGACGATTTCATGCGCGCGGTCGAGGCCGACGGCGAGGTCGAGCTGATCCACGAGGCCGAGCCCGCCGCCGAGGCCATCGCCGCCGGCGCGTACCGGCGCGGCGACGGCCAGTGGGTCTACCGCCGCGTGCCGGCCCGGCAGCTGTGGGACCAGGTGATGCAGGCCACCTACGACCACGCCGAGCCCGGCATCCTGTTCCTCTCGCACATCAACGACGACAACAACCTCTATTACTGCGAGCGCATCGAGGCCACCAACCCGTGCGCGGAGCAGCCGCTGCCCGCCTACGGCTGCTGCTGCCTCGGCTCCATCGACCTGACCCGCTTCGTGCGCCAGCCGTTCGCCGCGGACAGCCGCTTCGACTTCGACGCCTTCGCCGAGGTCGTGCGGCTGGCCGTGCGCATGCTCGACAACGTGCTCGACGTCACCTTCTGGCCGCTGCCCGAGCAGCAGGCCGAGGCCCAGGCCAAGCGCCGCGTCGGCCTGGGCTTCCTCGGGCTGGGCAGCGCGCTGGTGATGCTGGGCATCCGCTACGACGCCGAGGCCGGCCGCGCGCTGGCCGCGCGCGTCGCCGAGGTGCTGCGCGACACGGCCTACCAGGCCTCCGCCGCGCTGGCGCGCGAGAAGGGCGCCTTCCCGCAGTTCAAGGCCGACGAATACCTGGCCAGCGGCTTCGCCCGGCGGCTGCCGCCGGCGCTGCGCGAGACGATCGCGCGCGACGGCATCCGCAACTCGCACCTGCTTTCGGTCGCGCCCACCGGCACCATCACGCTGGCCTTCGCCGACAATGCCTCGAACGGCATCGAGCCGGCCTTCTCGTGGACCTACAACCGCCGCAAGCGCATGCCGGACGACACCTACCAGGTGTTCGAGGTGGCCGACCACGCCTGGCGGCTGTACCGCCATCTCGGCGGCGACATGGCGCGGCTGCCGGACAGCTTCGTCACCGCGCTGCAGATGTCCGCGCTCGACCACATGAAGATGCTCGAGGCGGTGCAGCCCTACATCGACACCAGCATCAGCAAGACCGTCAACGTGCCGGAGGACTATCCCTACGAGGCCTTCCGCAACCTCTACCTCGATGCCTGGCGCGCCGGGCTCAAGGGGCTGGCCACCTACCGCCCCAACAGCGTGCTCGGCGCGGTGCTGTCGGTGACGCCCGCCGCGCCGGCCGCGCCCGCCGCCGGGGCGCCGGCCGACGACCCGCTGCGCAAGCCGTTCGAGAGCCGCCCCGTGGGCGACCTCGAAGGGGTGACGTCCAAGGTCGAGTACATGACCTACGAGGGCCACAAGACGGTCTACCTCACCGTCAACTTCATGCGCGTGGCCGGCGTGCTGGACGGCAAGCCGGTGGCGGTGGAGCGGCCGGTGGAATTCTTCATGCCGGCCGGCCAGCGCAACGACGGCCAGCAGTGGATCACTTCCACCATGCGCCTGCTGTCGATGGTGGCGCGCTCGGGCGGCTCGATCGCCAAGGCGCTGGCCGACATGCGCAACGTGGTGTGGGACAAGGGCACGGTGCGCTACGGCACGCTGCAGCGCCAGGACGGCAGCGAGGCGCCGCGCTTTCATGACTCCGAGGTGGCGGCGATCGGCTACGCGCTGCAGCGCATCCTGATCAAGCGCGGCTTCCTCGATGCCGACGGCGTGCAGGTGCCGGTGGCGGCGCTTGCCGCGCGCCTGGCCGCGCAGGAAGCGGGCGGGGGCGCCGGCCCCGGCGCGCAGGACGCGGCCGCCGGCCAGCCCGCCGGCGCGGGCGCCCGGCC
>NZ_AQPL01000144.1:0-1376 GCF_000395345.1 Cupriavidus sp. WS
CGCGGGCGCCCGGCCGTCAGCCGGCCTCGGGCTGGGCCTGGGCTCGGGCAAGACCTGCCCCGAATGCGGCGCCCATGCGCTGCACAAGGTCGACGGCTGCGCCAAGTGCGCCAACTGCGGCTACGTGGGGGAGTGCGGCTAGCCGGATCGCCCCGGGCGCGGCCGGCGGCGCCCGATCCGCCGCGGATGCGCGCGCGCCGCCGCCGATCGTCCCTGACGGGCGGCCGCCTTTTGCTACAATCGCCGCCATGAGTTATCAAGTGCTAGCGCGCAAATGGCGCCCCCGGGATTTCACCACGCTGGTCGGCCAGGAGCACGTGGTCCGCGCGCTCACGCACGCGCTGGAGCAACAGCGCCTGCACCACGCCTACCTGTTCACCGGCACGCGCGGGGTCGGCAAGACCACGCTGTCGCGCATCCTGGCCAAGGCGCTCAACTGCGTCGGCCCTGACGGCCGCGGCGACATCACCGCGCAGCCGTGCGGGGTGTGCAAGGCCTGCACCGAGATCGACAGCGGGCGCTTCGTCGACTACATCGAGATGGACGCGGCCTCCAACCGCGGCGTCGACGAGATGGCGTCGCTGCTGGACAAGGCGGTCTACGCGCCGACCGCGGGGCGCTTCAAGGTCTACATGATCGACGAAGTGCACATGCTGACCAACCACGCCTTCAACGCCATGCTGAAGACGCTGGAAGAGCCGCCCGCGCACGTCAAGTTCATCCTCGCCACCACCGACCCGCAGAAGATCCCGGTCACGGTGCTGTCGCGCTGCCTGCAGTTCAACCTCAAGCAGATGCCGCCGGGCCACATCGTCAGCCACCTCGACCACATCCTGGGCGAGGAAGGCATCGCGCGCGACGCCAACGCGCTGCGCCTGCTGGCGCAGGCCGCGCACGGCTCGATGCGCGACGCGCTGTCGCTGACCGACCAGGCCATCGCCTACAGCGCCGGTCAGGTGTCCGAGGCCGCCGTGCGCGGCATGCTCGGCGCCATCGACCAGAGCTACCTGATCCAGCTGCTCGACGCGCTGGCCGCCGAGGACGGCGCCGCCATGCTGGCGGTGGCCGACGGCATGGCCGACCGCAGCCTGTCGTTCGCGGGCGCGCTGCAGGATCTGGCCTCGCTGCTGCACAAGATCGCGCTGGCCCAGGCGGTGCCCGCCTCGGTGCAGGAAGAGTGGCCGGAAGCCGCCGAGGTGCGCCGCCTGGCCGCCGCCTTCGACGCGCAGGAAGCGCAGCTGTTCTACCAGATCGCCAATCTCGGCCGCAGCGAGCTGGCGCTGGCGCCGGACGAATACGCCGGCTTCACCATGACGCTGCTGCGCATGCTGGCGTTCCGCCCGTCGGCCAGCCCGGCGGCGCCGGCGCAGGGCGGC
>NZ_AQPL01000145.1:0-8183 GCF_000395345.1 Cupriavidus sp. WS
CACAAAATTCCTGACACGTCCCACAGGCGACCAGCGCGAGATCTGCCTGCTTGCCCAAAGTCATCCGCAGCGCGTTCATCGCCCGCCCCTCATCCGCCGCGATTGCAGATAGACATTTGCCGTGTCCGCATACAGTGCGGACGGCACCTCGCCATCCAGCGGCGTCCGGTAGAACAACGTGCGCGCCAGAGCGCGAGATTCGACGACCGGCACTCCGTAGATGAAAGCCAGGCGCCGCAGCCGGCGAGCCAATTCCCCTCCGCCTTTGGCCACCACCCTGGGCGCGGACATCTGCTCCGGCCGATAGCGCAAGCCCACTGCGAAATGCGTGGGATTCGTCACGAGAAAATCAGCGTCACGCACGTTGCGCAAGCTCTGCGCATGCTTGACCAACTCTCGCTGCACTTGGCGACGGCGCGCCCGGATACGGGGATCCCCTTCGCGCTGCCGCATTTCCTCGCGTTGCTCTCGGCGGCTCATCCGCATCGATTGCATGAAGCTATGCCGGACCCAGAGCCTGTCAGCGACGGCGAATACCAGTGCCGCCGACAACAGCAGCATCACCAGCCGAGTCGCCGCTCCCGCCAGCAGGCGAGACAGATCCGCCGCGGTTGCCGGCACCTGTAGCGCACCCTGCATTGCGGTGCGGGCAACCCAGCCGGTGATCGCCGCGTAGACCAGCAGTTTGACAATACCCTTCAGGCCCTGCACCAGGGTTTCTTTCGAGAAAATGCGCCTGAATCCCTTGACCGGGTTCACCCGTGTCCAGTCGACGCGCAGCGCTTGCGGAGCAAACAGAAAGCGCGTCTGCAGCAACGCCGGCACTGCCGCACCCAGGATCGCGACCGAGATTACTGGCACCATCAGGAAGGCCGTGGTAGCCAGCAAATGCATCGAACTGGCAAGCCAGGCATCCTGACCCGCCGCCAGCAACGCCCGCGCGACCTCCCGGGAAAACTGCCGTGCCCAGGCATCGCCACGCCAATAGCACGCCATTGCCACTGCGGCGAATGCCGTGACCATGCTCCATTCGGCACTGCGGGAAACGGTGCCCTTTTGGCGCGCGCGCTCCAGCTTGTACGGCGTGGCCTGTTCGCTGCGATTCTGTTCCGCATCGCTCATCGCGGGGCTCCGAGCAAATGCGGAACAAACGATGCCGCCAGCGCCGACAGCCGCACCATCACCGGCCCAAGCAAAGCAAGGCTGAGACCCAGCACCAGCACCGAGACAATGCTCTTGACCTGCAAACCGAGCATGAGCACGTTCATCTGCGGCAACACGCGGGAAAGGAAAGCGAGCGCAAGGTCGATCAGGAACAGGACCACGATTGCGACAGCCGTCGTGACCAGCCCGACTGACATGACCTTGCCCAGATAAGAGGCCAGTACCGAGGAATCCAGCGCCAATGTCATGCTGCCGGGCGGCAGCCATTCATTGAGTGCTGCCAGCAGCCGCAAGACCTCGTGGTGAACATTGCCGGCAAAAAATACCACGCCGCCACCCAGTGCCAGAAGCGTGCCGAACAGCGGTGTTTGCGCGCGGGTAGCGGGATCGATGATCAATGCCATGCCGAATCCGGCCTGCAGATCCAGCACCCGGCCCGCAAACAGCAGCCCGGCAAACGCCGCCTGCCATGAGAACGCAATCACTGCGCCGAGTAGCAACTCTCCCGCCATCGCCGACAGCAACTGCCCCGAGGATAGGGCACCCACGGGCCTGGCCAGCGCCGCCAGCGCGGTGGCGCACCCAAGCACGCAGACCACGCGCACGCGCGCCGGAATACGCATCAAGGAAAACGGGGGAGCAAACAGGAACATCGGCCCCAGCCGCAATGAAACCAGAAGGCTCTCTATCGCGGGTGCAGGCATGAGGGAGGCTGCGGCAGCCATCAGCCCAACGCTGGAATCAGTTGAAAAAGGCCGCTGGCGAAGCGCGTCACGCGCCCCATCATCCAAGGACCAAGCAGGCCCAGGACCGCCACCGTCACGACAAGCTTCGGTATGTAGCTGAGGCTCATCTCCTGCAACTGCGTGATGACCTGGAACAAGCTCACCAGAAGGCCCACAAACAGGGTGGCGGACAAAAGCGGCGCGCAGATGATCGCGCATTGCATGAGCAATTGCGCCAGTAGCTGCTGAGCTTGATCTGCTGTCAATGCCGCCCCCTCGTACTTGTCAGGCACGCATTAGAGCAGGCGGCAATTTCGCTGCCTATCAGCCAACTCCCAAATATCAGGACTAGTACGTTATTCCGAATTCTCCGCAGCAATCCCAGGACATATCCCGGTATCGAAGCAGAAAAAAGAGGAATGGCATGCAGCATTATCTGCACGAGGCCACGCTCGATTGAGCGCATATGCCGTGGAGGGCCTTGCGGAATCACCACAGAAGACAAAAGCCGCTTGCGGCTCCCGGCTCCTTGGGCTCAATACCGTGTCTCCCGTCGTGGGCATTGCCACCACGCAGGACACGCATAACACCCGCCCATCAATTGCCAGAAGTGGCGCATTTATCGCTTTTCCACTTCTGTGTCGGCGTGATGGAGACACGGAAGTGGCGAGTATCCGGACGGCTACTCCAAGCAACCTTCCGGATCATCCGGAGTGCGCCGCCAGGGCTTTGTTACAACCGCTCCGCCAGCCCCAGCGCCGCTTCCTCGTTCGTTCTCTCGAAGCGCAGCGGCGTGACCGAGACCCCGCCCCGGCCGATCACCATCGCCTCGCTGTCCGGCGCGTCGGGCCGCGGGCCGCGCGAGAACTGCAGCCAGTGGTAGGGAATGCCGCGCGGGTCGACGTGGGCGCGCACGGCGATGTCCTTGACGAGGCCGGCGCCCTGGCGCGTGACGGTGAGCGGGCCGGCGGCCGCGGGCGCGACGTCGGGGAAGTTGACGTTGAGGCAGGCCTGTTCGCTCCAGCCGGCGGCGAGCAGGCGGAGGATGACGTCTGGAGCCAGCGCGCGCGCGGTTTCCCAGCGCACGTTGTCGCGGTCGGAGAAGGCCTGGCTCAGCGCGATGGAGGGGATGCCCAGCAGCATGCCGGTCATGGCCGCGCCCACGGTGCCGGAGAACACGGTTTCGAGGCCGAGGTTGCCGCCGCGGTTGATGCCCGAGAGGACCAGCGTGGGCGGCGCGTCGGCCATCAGGTGGCGGGCGGCCATGACGACGCAGTCGCCCGGCGTGCCGGCGACGCCGAAGCGGCGCTCGCCCTGCCGGCTGAAGCGCAGCGGCGCGTGCAGGCTGATCGAGTGGGAGGTGCCGCTCTGGTCGTGCTCGGGCGCGACGACCCAGACTTCGCGCGCCAGCGTGGCGGCCACGGCTTCGAGCACGGCCAGCCCGGGGGCGTCGATGCCGTCGTCATTGGTCAGGAGAACGCGTTCCAGCAGGGGATGGGACATGGGCGGGAAAAGGTAGGAGAGGACGGGAAAGGACGAAAAAGGACGGCAAGGCGGATGGCCGGCGGGAATCCAGCGGCAACTATAAACCGCGCGCGGCGGCGGCGCAGCCGGCGGGCATTGCCGGATTTGCCAAGACGGCCGGCCGGCGCCGCACTATGCTGCCGCGCATCGTCGTCCTTGCCGCGCCCCGCCGCGCCGATGCCATGTCTTCTTCCCGCCTTTCCCTGCGCGCCGGGCTGCCCAGCCTGGCCTTCGTGCTGATCTGGTCGACCGGCTTCATCGTCGGCCGCGCCATCGTGCCGGTGGCGCAGCCGAGCCTGTTCCTGCTCGCCCGCTTCGCGCTGGCGGCGCTGCTGTTCGCGCTGGTGGCGGTGGCCGGCGGCGCGCGCTGGCCGGCGCTGCGCGAGGTGCCGAAGCACCTGCTGGCGGGCGCGCTGCTGCACGGCAGCTACCTGTGCGGCGGCTACTGGGCCGTGGCGCACGGGCTGCCGCCCGCGGCGATGGCCTTGCTGGGCGCGCTGCAGCCCGTGCTGACGGCGCTGCTGGCCATCCCGCTGCTGGGCGAATTCCCGTCGCGGCGGGGCTGGGGCGGCCTCGCGCTGGGCTCGCTGGGCGTAATATTGGTGGTGGCTCCAGCCATGCTGGCCAGCGTATCCCACCCGGTTTCGCCGTGGGTGCTGCTGGTGGCCCTGCTTTCCATCCTTTCCATCACCGTGGGCACCATCCTGCAGAAAACCTCGATCGCCGCCGCCGACCTGCGCGCCAGTTCCGCCTGGCAGAACACCGGCGGCGCGCTGGTGGCCGGCACGCTGGCGTGGCTGCTGGGCGAGACGCACTGGCAGCCGGGGCTGGCCTTGTGGTCGGCGCTGGCGTGGGCGGCGCTGGTGCTGTCGGGCGCGGGCACCTACCTGCTGCTGCGCATCGTCCGGCGCGGGCAGGCTGCCACCGCCGCCTCGCTGATGTTCCTGGCGCCGCCGCTGGCCGCGCTGCAGGCGTGGCTGCTGTTCGGCGACAAGCTGGGGCTGCTGCAGCTGCTCGGCCTGGCCGTGGCCGGGCTCGGCGTGTGGCTTTGCCAGACCGGGCAGCCCGCCCGGCCGCCGCAACGTACCGGCCATGCCGCCGCGCGATGATCCCGCCGCGCGCGCGGGCCCGCCGGCGCCGCTGGTGGAGACCCGCGTCTACCGGCCGGAGCCGGACTGGCACCGGCACGGCTACACCCAGGTCCTGTTCGGCCTGGACGGCGCCAGCGAGCTGGAGATCGGCGGCCACCTGCACCGGCTCGATCCCGGCAGCGGGCTGATCGTGCCCGCCGGCGAGCGCCATGACTTTCTCGGCCTCGCGGACAACCGGCAACTGGTGCTGGACGTGCCGCCCGGCTCGCTCGCCGTGCCGGCGGCGCTGACCGGGCGCCCCCGCGCCTTCGCCGTCACCGCGGGCTGGGCCGAGCGCGTGCGCCGCATCGCGGCGATGCCGCCGGAGCCGGGGCGCGGCGGCTCGCGCCAGCACCACTGGCGGCTGGCCGCGGCGCTGGCGGGCGACCTCGCGCTGGGCCTGGACGTGCCGGAGCGCGACCGGCTCGCGCCGTTTCCCGTGGCGCAGATCGACGCCTACCTGCGCCAGCACCTGGACGCGCCGCTGCGCGCCGGCGACCTGGCCGGCCGCTTCGGCTGGAGCGTGCGGCGCTTCCACACCTTGTTCCAGGAAGCGTTCGGCGACACCCCGCACCGCTACCAGACGCGCCTGCGCCTGGACTACGCCACGCGCCTGCTGGCCGACCGCGGCCACGCGCTGGCGGATATCTCGCTGATGCTCGGCTTTCCCGACCAGACCACCTTCACGCGCCGCTTCGCGCAGCGTTTCGGCATGCCGCCGGGCGCGTGGCGCAATGCCGGCGCACGCGCATAGCGCGCCGTTCGCACGCAACAAGTGCTGCTTGATCGCTGTGGGGGAGATTCGCATAGGCATCCGGCCGCGCCCCGCGGAGAAATCGCAGGGGTGTTTCTTGTCGGCGGCGGGCGCGCGCGGACCGGAACGCGCCCGCCGCCGGGTACGTCCGGCGGGCTAGTTCCGGCAGAACATCCACGGCCCGATCTGCAGGCGGACCTGGCTGCTGTCGGGGCAGTTGGATTGCAGGAAGGCGATCACGGCGTCGAGCTGGCGCCAGCGCCGGATGCTGCCGCGCACGGTCCCGAGCATGTAGGTGTGTCCCGCCAACAGGAACTGCACGCGCCAGAAGCCGTCGCCCTGGCTGGTGACGACCGCGTCGTACTCGCATTTGAGCACCTGGGTGAGCCGGCCAAGGTCCGTGATGGTGATCCGGCCCGTTTCCTCCGTGTCCAGTCGATTCATATTGCCTCCAACCTCGTTGTCCTTCGATTATCAAAATCGACGCCGCAACTGGGCTTTTGTTCAAGGCGCCGCTAAAACCCAAGGCGATTTGAGACCAGTCGCGGCGGCTGGTTACTAGGCCATTTCGCAAAACAGCTTGAGAAATATCCCAAACACCGGTTTCGATTACCGTAATTGCCGCCGCGCGATTACCGCGATTACCGCGCGGCGGCGCCTCGCCCGCATCGCGCGGGATGAAACGGGATGACGCGCGGCCCGGTCCGGCGCGCCGGCAGCCCGCGCGGGCGCTGGCGCGCCGGGGCTTCTGATACCTGCCGCGCACACGCAGCCCGCCGGGCCACGCTAGAATGGCTCCGGATCGTCAATTGCCAGGGGGAGCCGGGATGTCAGACGCGCTTGCCGCACCCAGCAGAACCGAGAAAACCGAAGAATCCGGCGCCGAGGCCCGGGCAACCGCCGCCGCGGCCATCATGGCGAAGACCGCCGTGGAGCAGGCGGACTACGCCATGCGCAACTGGACCGACCCCGAGCCCGGGCCGGTCCGCCTGGGCTCGGCCCGGCACCTGCGCCTGTTCTGCGACATGCTGCTGCAGACGCACAACCCCTACAAACCCGCCGTGATCGACTGGCCCCGGCTCGACCCGGACGCCCTGCGCCGCGTGACCTCGCTGCCGATCTGGGACATCGCCGTGCAGACCGAAGGCCGCGCGTCGGTGCGCGTGCAGGCGTTCGCCGATACCGTGGCCGACCCGCTGCTGCGCAGCGCGCTGGAGATGGACGGCGCCGAGGAAGCGCGCCACAAGGTGGTGCTCTCGAAGCTGGTGGAGGCCTACGGCATCGCGCTGGCGCCCGAGCCCGAGTACCTGCCGCCGGCCGACCCGGAATGGGGCTGGCTGGCCACCGGCTACAGCGAGTGCATCGACAGCTTCTTCGCCTTCGGCCTGTTCGCCGCGGCCAGGAAGTCGGGCTATTTCCCCGCCGAACTGGTGGAAACCTTCGAGCCGGTCATCCAGGAGGAAGGCCGGCATATCCTGTTCTTCGTCAACTGGGCCGCCTGGTACCGCCGCAGCCTGCCGTGGTGGCGGCGCCCGCTGTACCTGCTCAAGGTGGCGCGCGTGTGGCTGTTCCTGATCCGGGAGCGCATCGGCATCGCGCGCGGCATCGAGGCGGACGGCTCGGCCAAGGACGCCAATTTCCCGATGAACATGAACAACTCGGCCGGCCTGGGCACCACCCTGACCGCGCGCGAGATGATCGACCTGTGCCTGAGCGAGAACGAAAGGCGCATGGCGGGATATGATCCCCGCCTCGCGCGCCCAGAGACCGTGCCCAGGCTGGCCCGGCTCGCCCGGCGCCTGTTGCGCTGAGCGCACCCAACCTTATCTGTCCCCCGGAGTCTCCTGAGATGTTCCTGCTGTCCCTGATCCCGCTCGCCATCTGGTGTGTCCTGCTGGCTGCGCGCGGCGGCTTCTGGCGCGTGCGCAAGCCCGCGCCGTCGCCCGCGCCGGCGCGCTGGCCGGAAGTCGTCGCCATCATTCCCGCCCGCAACGAGGCGGCGGTGATCGGCGGCGCCGTGGCCAGCGCGCTGGGCCAGAATTACCCCGCGCGGCTGCACCTGGTGGTGGTGGACGACCACAGCACCGACGGCACCGCCGAGCACGCGCGCGCCGCGGCCGCCGCGCTGGGCAAGGCGGACGCGCTGACCGTCATCACCGCGCGCGAGCTGCCAGCGGGCTGGAGCGGCAAGGTCTGGGCGCAGTCGCAGGGCCTGGAAGCGGCCAACGCGCAGGTGCCCGGCGCGGCCTGGGTGTGGCTGACCGATGCCGACATCCATCACGGCGCCGGCGTGCTGAAGCAACTGGTGGCGCGCGCCGAGCACGAGCAGCGCGACCTGGTCTCGCTGATGGTGCGGCTGCGCTGCGCCTCGTGGTGGGAGCGCATGATCGTCCCGGCCTTCGTGTTCTATTTCGCCAAGCTGTATCCCTTCTCGCGCGTCAACAACCCGCGCAGCCGGGTGGCGGCCGCGGCCGGCGGCTGCATGCTGGCGCGGCGCACGGCGCTGGCGCGCATCGGCGGCTTCCACGCGATCCGCGGCGAGCTGATCGACGACTGCAGCCTGGCCGCGTGCATCAAGCAAGGCGGCTCGATCCGCCTGGACCTGGCCGACGACAGCATCTCGGTGCGCCCCTACGACGACTGGCGCAGCCTGTGGGACATGATCGCGCGCAGCGCCTACACGCAACTGCACTATTCGCCGCTGCTGCTGGCCGGCGCGGTGGCCGGCATGGTGCTGACCTACCTCGCGCCGCCGCTGCTGGCGCTGGCCGGCGGGCTGCGCCTGTGGCCGGCCTGGGCGGCGTGGGCGGCCATGTCGGTGGCCTACGCGCCGATGCTGCGCGAGTACCGCCAGCCGCTGTGGCTGGGGCCGCTGCTGCCGCTGAC
>NZ_AQPL01000146.1:0-9140 GCF_000395345.1 Cupriavidus sp. WS
CGAGTACCGCCAGCCGCTGTGGCTGGCGCCGCTGCTGCCGCTGACGGCGCTGTTCTACCTGGGCGCCACGGTCGATTCGGCGCGCCGCTACTGGCTGCGCAAGGGCGGCCAGTGGAAGGGCCGCTCGCAGGCGCCCCAGCGCGGCTGAGGGCAGCCAAGCACGGTTGAGCGAGCGCCGGGCCGTGCCCCGGCGCGGCTCAACGCAGGTAGCCCGCGGCGCGGAACCACTCCAGCGCCTCGCGCAGCGCCTCCTGGTAGGGCCGCGCCTGGTAACCGAGCACGCGCCGCGCCTTGTCCGAGCTGAAGAACATCTGGTATTTCGACATGGACAGGCCGTCGGCGGTCAGGAACGGCTCCTTGCCGGTCACGCGGGCCACCGCCTCGGCCGCGTAGGCCAGCGGATAGAGCGGCCAGCGCGGCAGCTTGATGGTGGGCGGGCGGCGCCCGGTCATGGCGGCCAGATCGGCCAGCATCTGCTGCAGCGTGACGTCCTGGCCGCCCAGGATGTAGCGCTCGCCGGTCGCGCCGCGCTCGAGCGCCAGCATGTGGCCCTCGGCCACGTCGTCCACGTGCACCAGGTTGAGGCCGGTATCGACGAAGGCGGGGATCTTGCCGCTGGCCGCCTCGACGATGATGCGGCCGGTCGGCGTGGGGCGCACGTCGCGCGGGCCGATCGGCGTGGAGGGGTTGACGATCACCGCCGGCAGCCCGTCGCGCGCCACCATGCCCTCCACCACGCGCTCGGCCAGCACCTTGCTGCGCTTGTAGGCGCCGATCGCCTCGTGGCCGCTCATCGGCGCGTCTTCGTTGACCGGCGCCGTTGCGCCGGCGACACGCAGGGTCGCCACGCTGCTGGTGTAGACGATGCGCTCCACGCGGCAGGCCTGCGCGGCGCCCATCACGGCCTCGGTGCCGGCCACGTTGGTGCGCACGATTTCCTCGGGATCGGGCGCCCACAGGCGGTAGTCGGCCGCCACGTGGAACAGGTAGCGCACGCCCTGCAGCGCCGCTTCCATCGCGCGCGTGTCGCGCATGTCGCCTTCCACGATCTCCACGGGCAACCCGTCCAGGTTGCGTCGCGGGCTTTGGGCGCGTACCATCGCGCGCACCCGGAAACCCCGTGCCAGGGCCTGCCGTGCCACGGCCGAGCCGAGAAAGCCGGAGGCGCCGGTTACCAGGACATAGTCTCCTGACGTCATATTACTCACGGAAAAAACCTCAAATTGTTACTGGCTAATGCCAGGTGCCAGGCAAAGGTTGCGGCACGGGTATATAGTAACCACCGTATGACGGGAAAGTGATTCCGGAATATCAACCAATGCTGAACCCGTTGACTGGGTCGGGGGGCCTATTTTTATGCAGGTGATTCTTGCTCAACCCCGTGGCTTCTGTGCCGGCGTAGTGCGCGCGATCGAGATTGTAGACCGCGCCCTGCTCAAGCACGGAGCCCCGGTGTTCGTGCGACATGAGATCGTGCACAACAAGCACGTCGTGGAAGGACTGAGGCGCAAGGGCGCGCGCTTCGTCGAAGAACTGGACGAAGTGCCGAGCGGCGCCGTCACCATTTTCAGCGCGCACGGCGTGTCCAAGGACGTCGAGGCCGATGCCCGCGCACGCGAGCTGCACTCGATCGATGCCACCTGCCCGCTGGTCATCAAGGTCCATACCCAGGGCCGCCAGTACGCGGCCAGCGGCCGCACCGTGATCCTGATCGGCCATGCCGGCCATCCGGAAGTCGAAGGCACGATGGGCCAGATCCCCGGCAAGGTGATCCTGGTGCAGAGCGAGGCCGAAGTGGCCAAGCTGGACCTGCCGGACGACACCCCGGTCGCCTACGTGACGCAGACCACGCTGAGCGTGGACGACACGCGCAACATCATTGCCGCGCTGACCCGCCGCTTCCCCAACCTGGTGGGACCGGACACGCGCGACATCTGCTATGCCACGCAAAACCGCCAGAGCGCGGTGCGCGAGCTTTCGAAACAGGTGGAGCTGATCCTCGTGATCGGCGCCACCAACAGCTCCAACTCCAACCGGCTGCGCGAGATCGGCACCGAGAGCGGCGTGCCCAGCTACCTGATCGCCGACGGCAGCGAGCTGGACCCGGAGTGGGTGCGCGGCGTCGAAGTGGTCGGCATCACCGCCGGCGCCTCCGCCCCCGAGGAGATGGTCATGGACGTGATCGCCACGCTGCGCCGCCTGGGTCCGGTGGAAGTCTCCACCATGGACGGCCGCGAGGAGCACGCCGAATTCCGGCTGCCGGCCGAGCTGGCCGACCCGCCCGCGCGCCCGCGCACCGCCGCCGGCAAGGCCACCCCCGAGGCCGTGCCGCAGCCGGACCCGCAAACCGCCGCCGGATAATCATCCGGCCGCCCCCAATACAAGAAGGAAGTCAATGGCTATTCCCTTTCTGCAGGTCGCCCGCGTGGGCGCCTACGTCGTCAAGCAACATCTCTCCGGCAACAAGCGCTATCCCCTGGCGCTGATGCTCGAACCGCTGTTCCGCTGCAACCTGGCCTGCAACGGCTGCGGCAAGATCGACTATCCGGACGAGATCCTGAACCAGCGCCTGTCCGTGGCGGAATGCCTGGGCGCCGTCGACGAATGCGGCGCGCCGGTGGTGTCCATCGCCGGTGGCGAGCCGCTGCTGCACAGGGACATGCCGGAGATCGTCAAGGGCATCATCGCCCGCAAGCGCTTCGTCTACCTGTGCACCAACGCGCTGCTGATGGAAAAGAAGCTGGACCAGTACGAGCCCAACCCGTACTTCGTGTGGTCGGTCCACCTCGACGGCGATCAGGAGATGCACGACCACGCGGTCAGCCAGGAAGGCGTCTACGACCGCGCCGTGGCGGCCATCCGCGCGGCCAAGGCGCGCGGCTTCCGCGTCAACATCAACTGCACGCTGTTCAACAACGCCGAGCCGGAAAAGGTCGCGAAGTTCTTCGACTCGGTCAAGGACATCGGCGTGGACGGCATCACCGTGTCGCCGGGCTATGCCTACGAGCGCGCGCCGGACCAGCAGCACTTCCTGAACCGCAACAAGACCAAGCAACTGTTCCGCGACATCCTGCAGCGCGGCCGCAACGGCAGGAACTGGGCCTTCAGCCAGTCCACGCTGTTCCTGGACTTCCTGGCCGGCAACCAGACCTACCACTGCACGCCGTGGGGCAACCCGGCGCGCACGGTGTTCGGCTGGCAGCGTCCGTGCTACCTGGTCGGCGAAGGCTACGTGAAGACCTTCAAGGAACTGATGGACACCACCGACTGGGACGCCTACGGCACCGGCAACTACGAAAAGTGCGCCGACTGCATGGTGCACAGCGGCTTCGAAGCCACCGCCGTGGCCGATACCATCGCCCATCCGCTCAAGGCGCTGGGCGTGTCCCTGCGCGGCGTGCGCACCTCGGGCCCGATGGCGCCGGACATCCCGCTGGACAAGCAGCGCCCGGCCGACTACGTGTTCTCGAAGCACGTCGAGATCAAGCTCGAGGAAATCGGCCGTTCCAAGGCCAAGGCCGCCAACGACGCTGCCGCCCGCAAGGCCGCGGCGGCGGGACACTGAGCGACGGGCGCCCCTGCCGATGGGGGCGCCATGCCGGAGGTACCTTGCGTACCTCCGTGCGCCTGCCGCGCGGCGCTCAGGCGTCCGCGGTCTGGCGCGCGTTGTGGCTGGCCAGGTACTTGAGCAGGCCGTCGATGCCGTTGCGCGCGACGATGTCGGCGAACTGGCGGCGGTACACCTCGATCAGCCACGCCCCCATCATGTTGATGTCATAGATCTTCCAGCCATTGCCGCTGCGCTGCAGGCGGTAGTCGATCTGCATCTCGTCGCCGTTGTTCAGCACGCGCGTCTCCACCACCACGTCGTTGGCCCCGGCCGCCGCGAGAACCGGCTTGTAGGTGAACTTCACCTTCTGCTCGCGCAATTGCGACAGCGACACCGCGTAGCTGCGCACCAGCAGGGTCTGGAACTGTTCGTAGAGCTGCTTCTGCTGCTCGGGCGAGGCATTGCGCCAGGCGCTGCCCACCGCCAGCCGGGTGGTGCGCTCGAAATCGGCATAGGGCAGGAACTGGCGCTCGACCACGGCCGTGATCTTGGCCAGGTCGCCGTTGCGCGTGTCGGGGGTGGACTGGATCGTGCCGATCACGCCCTCGACCGCCGCGCGCACCAGGCGGTCCGGCGAGGACCGGTCCACCGACTGCGCCTGCGCGGCGGACACCATCGCCACCGCCGCGAGCGGGACCAGGACCTGGAAAGCAATACCGTGTGTCTTCATGCGAATTTAGACCTGAAAAAGCCAGCCGGGCCGCTGCCGGGCCGCTGCCGGCACTCGCCGGCGGAGCCGCCGGGAAAGCCGGATGGAAAGCAGGATGAAAAGCGCGCCGCGGCGCACCCGGCGGCGGCCGGAAACAGGCTGCCGCCCGCCGGCGCGCGCGTGACGGGGCAGTATAGCGTACCCATGCGCAGGCGTGCCGCGCCCCGCCGCGGCCGCCATCGTGTCGCCGCGCGGCCCGCCGCCGGAGCGCCTTGCCGCGCCGGCCCGTTATACTCGCGGCTGCCGCTTTGTGCCGCGGCGCTGCTTTGCGCGCTACCTTGCGCGCTGCCCGGCGCCGCGCGCCGCAGCGCGAGCCGCGCCGGCCGCGGCCGCGGCCATGCCGGCGGTTGTGCCAGCGGCCATGCCGGCAGCCATGCCAGCGGCCGCACCTTTTTTTACCGCGCCCTCCCCGGCGCATCACTCAGGCCCCCACACAGGCCCCCAAAACGCCCATGATGACGTCGTCGGTCATTCGCATCGTCAAGTTCTCCACCCGCCGCGCGTGGCCCGTGATCGCGCTTGCGCTGTTGCTGACCATCGCCAGCGGCATCTATGTCGCCCTGCATTTCGCCATCAACACCGACATCAGCCGCCTGCTGGAGTCGGACCAGCCGTGGGCCAAGCGCGATGCCGCGGTCAGCGCCGCCTTCCCGCAGCGCGACCAGATGATCCTGGCGGTGGTGCGCGCGCCGGCGCCCGAGCTGGCCGATGCCGCCGCCGACGAGCTGGCCGGCGCGCTGGCGCAGGACACCGCGCGCTTTCGCGCCGTCAGCCAGCCCGGCGGCGGCGATTTCTTCGAACGCAACGGCCTGCTCTTCGTCGACACCGCCAAGCTGCGCGACGTGACCTCGCAGCTCAAGCAGGCGCGCCCGCTGCTCAACGCGCTGGCGCACGACCCGACCCTGCGCGGCCTGTCCGACACCCTCACCACCACGCTGTCGCTGCCGCTGCAACTGGGCCAGGTCAAGCTCGCCGACATGACCAGGCTGCTCGGCAGCAGCGCGGCCGCCGTCGACCAGGCGCTGGCCGGCAAGCCGGGCGCGCTGTCCTGGACCGGGCTGGTGGACGCCAGCCAGCAGCCGGCGCCCGGCGCGGAGGCGATGTCCTTCGTCGCCCTCAGCCCGGTGCTGGACTACGCCGACCTCCAGGCCGGCGCCGGTGCCGCCGAGGCCATCCGCACCGCCGCGCTCAAGCTCGGCCTCGACGAGCGCTACGGCGCCAGCGTGCATCTGACCGGCTCGCAGGCCCTGGCCGACGACGAGTTCGCCTCGGTCAAGCAGGGCGCGGCGGTAAACGGCATGCTCACGCTGGTGGTCGTGATCCTGATCCTGTGGCTGGCGCTGCGCTCCAAGCGGCTGATCCTGGCCGTGCTGGCCAGCCTGCTGGTGGGCCTGGCCATCACCGCCGCGCTGGGCCTGGCGATGGTGGGCGCGCTCAACATGATCTCGGTCGCCTTCGCCGTGCTGTTCGTCGGCCTGGGGGTGGACTTCGGCATCCAGTTCGGCGTGCGCTACCGTGCCGAGCGCCACACGTACCCGCACATTCCCGACGCGCTCGCCAGCACCGCCAAGGCGGTCGGCGTGCCGCTCGCGCTGGCCTCCACGGCCACCGCGGCCGCCTTCTTCTGCTTCCTGCCGACCGACTACCGCGGCGTGGCGGAGCTGGGCAAGATCGCCGGCGTGGGCATGCTGGTGGCATTCAGCACCACCATCACGCTGCTGCCGGCGCTGATCACCGTGATGCGCCCGAAGGACGAGACCGGCCGCGTCGACGTGCCGGGCTTCAAGTGGCTGGCGCCGGCCGATGCCTTCTTCGAGCGCTACCGCACCCAGGTGCTGATCGCCACGCTCGGCGTGATCCTCGCCGGCCTGCCGCTGCTGCTGCACCTGCGCTTCGACTTCGATCCGCTGCACCTGAAGGACCCGCATTCCGAATCGATGGCCACGCTGCTCTCGCTCAAGGACGCGCCCCAGGCCGGCACCGACAACGTCAACGTGCTGGCGCCGTCGCTGGACGCCGCGCGGGCCACCGCCGGCCGCCTCGCCGCGCTGCCGGAAGTGGCGCGCGTGGTCACGCTGCAGACCTTCATCCCCGACGACCAGCCGGCCAGGCTCGAACTGATCGCCGACGCCGCCACCAGCCTGCTGCCCGTGCTGACGCAGGCCGTGGCCACGCCGGCCAACGACGAGCGCCGCGTCAACTCGCTCAAGAACGCCGCGCGCCAGCTCGCCCTGGCCGCCGAGGACCATCCCGGCCCGGGCGCGGCGGAAGCGGCGCACCTGGCCGCCTCGCTGCGCAAGCTCGCCGCCGCCGATGCCGCCACGCGCGACCGCGCCGAGCAGGCCATCGCGCTGCCGCTGCGCCTGGCGCTGGCGCGCCTGCAGCGCATGCTGTCGCCGCAGCCGATCACGCAGGCCGCGCTGCCGCCGGCACTGGTGCGCGACTGGGTGGCCCCGGACGGCCAGGCGCTGATCAGCGTCAGCCCCAGGCTGCCCGCCGCGGCCAAGCCCGGCGACGCCGACGCCTCCAGCCGCGACAGCGAACTGCGCGACGCCGCGCTCAAGCGCTTCATCGACGCCGTGCAGCGCGTCGCGCCGGGCGCCGTGGGCGGCCCGATCTCGATCCGCGGCTCGGCCGACACCATCATGACCGCCTTCGCCCACGCCGGCGTGTGGGCCGTGCTGTCGATCACGCTGCTGCTGTGGATCACGCTGCGCCGCGTGGGCGACGTGCTGCGCACGCTGGTGCCGCTGCTGGTGTCGGCGCTGCTGACGCTGGAGCTGTGCGCGGTGTTCGGCATCCCGCTCAACTTCGCCAACGTGATCGCCCTGCCGCTGCTGTTCGGCATCGGCGTGGCGTTCAAGATCTACTACGTGCTGGCGTGGCGCCAGGGCAAGACGCACCTGCTGCAGTCGCCGCTGACCCACGCCGTGCTGTTCAGCGCGGCCACCACCGCCACCGCCTTCGGCAGCCTGTGGCTGTCCCAGCATCCCGGCACCGCCAGCATGGGCAAGCTGCTGGCGCTGGCGCTGGTGTGCACGCTGGCCGGCGCCGTCTTCTTCCAGCCGATCCTGATGGGCAAGCCGCGCGAACGCGCCAAGTCAGCCAAGAAACTGGCCCAATGAACCTCCGCCAACCATGACCCACCGCCCCGATTCCCGATCCAGCCGCCTGGCGCGGCTCCTGTCCGCGCTGTCCCTCGCGCTGCTGGCCACGGCCTGCGCCAGCGGCCCGCAGGCCAGCCCGGCCGACCCCATCGAGCCGTTCAACCGCGCCGTGTTCACGGTCAACGACAAGCTCGACGAATACGTGGCGACGCCGCTGGCCAAGGGCTACCGCGCCGTCACGCCGCAGCCGGTGCGCACGGCGGTGACCAATTTCTACTCGAACATCGGCGACGTCGGCAATTTCGTCAACAACCTGCTGCAGGGCAAGGGCGTGGACGCGGCCGAGAGCTTCATGCGCATCGCCATCAATTCGACGCTGGGCATCGGCGGCCTGATCGACATCGCCACGCCGGCCGGCCTGGGCAAGCATTCGCAGGATTTCGGCCTGACCCTGGGCGTGTGGGGCATCCCGTCGGGCCCCTACCTGGTGCTGCCGCTGTTCGGCCCGAGCTCGATCCGCGACGGCGTCGGCCTGTACGTGAATCTCCAGATCTCGCCGACCACCTGGATCGACCAGGACTATCGCTACGGCATGTATTTCCTGGGCTTCCTCGATGCCCGCACCAACGCGCTGGGCGCGACCGACCTGCTGGCGCTGGCGGCGCTGGACCGCTACAGCTTCGTGCGCGATGCCTACCTGCAGCGGCGCCAGTACCTGATCGACGGCGGTGGCGGCAAGCTGCCGCAGTATGACGACGACGAGGCGCCGGCGGACACCGCCCCGGCCGCGCCCGGCACGCCGGCTACCGCGCCCGCCGCATCCGCCGCGCCTGCCGACGCCACGGCCGAGCCGGTGCCGCCGCCGGCCGGCGGCGCGCAGAAAGCCCCCGAAGGGGACAGCAAGAAGGAATAGGAATAGGAAGGACGCCTGCGGGGCGCCGCGAGCGCCCCGCAGGCGGCATGCGCGTGCCGGCACCCGTTCGGGTCCGGATCAGGCGCCGGGCGCGGCCCGGCGAAACGCCAGGCAGGCCCCGGCCAGCCCCGAATCAGATCAGCCCGAATCCCGCGCCCGCCCGGCGGCGCGCGGCCTCCAGCCCGAGCCGGGCCAGTTTCGCGTCGCGCGCCAGCCTGAGCAGGTCCGGCAACTGGCCGGGCGCGGCCAGCAGCGACTTCAGCACGGCGACGATGTCGGTGCCGCCGTCCGCGCCCATGCCGGCGACGGCGGCGGGCGGGACTTCGCGCGCGGCCGGGTCCACCACCACGCGGCAGGCGGCGAAAGGCACGCCATGCGCGTGCGCGATGCGTGCCGCGATGTGGGATTCCATGTCGGCCGCCAGCGCGCCGGTGGCGGCGTGCAGCGCGGCCTTGGCGGCCACGGCGGTGACGGGGTCGTCGCCGCCGGCCAGCGTGCCGGTGGCCGCGTCGGGAAGCGCGCGGGAGAGCGCGCGCAGCCAGCCGGCATCGGCCGGCCAGAAGCTGGCGCCATCGTGGATGCCGGTGGCGACGATCACCTTGCCGGGCAGCAGCGCGGGCGCCAGCCCGCCCGCCACGCCGAAGCTGATGACGCCGGCGCAGGGCCGCGCCAGGCGCTCGCGCAGGGCCTGCGCGAGCGCTTCGGCGCGCAGGCCGTAGAGGGTCTCGATGCCGGGGCCCGCGGCAATGCGGGCCTCGAAGCGCATGCCGGCCACCACCAGCGTGGGGCCGGCACGGCGCG
>NZ_AQPL01000147.1:0-3396 GCF_000395345.1 Cupriavidus sp. WS
CGGCGCGGCGCCGGCGCGGCCGCTGCCCTGCCTACATCCCCCACGCCACCGCCTGCGTGCCGGCGCGGCGCAGGTTGCGGAAACGCGCCAGCGCCCACAGCGGGAAGAAGCGCGCGTAGCCGTGGTAGCGCAGGTAGAACACGCGCGGGAAGCCCACCGCGGTGAAGCGCGCTTCGTGCCACAGGCCGTCGGCCTGCTGCGTGCCCACCAGGTAGTCGATGCCGCGCGCCACCGCCGGATGCTCGACCGCGCCGGCCGCCATCAGCGCCAGCACCGCCCACGCGGTCTGCGAGGCCACGCTCGGCGCGGGCTCGTAGCCCTGGTAGTCGAGGCGGTAGCTGCTGCCGTCCTCGCCCCAGCCGCCGTCGGCGTTCTGGATCGAGACCAGCCATTCGGCGGCGCGGCGCATTTCCGGCGCCTCCGGGCCCATGCCGGCGGCGTTCAGCGCGCACAGCGCGCTCCACGTGCCGTAGATGTAGTTCATGCCCCAGCGGCCGTACCAGCTGCCGTCCGGCATCTGCTCGTCGAGCAGGTAGCGCAGCGCGCGCCGGAAGGCGTCGCTGCTGGAGGCGGACTCGCCGAGCTGCGCCAGCATCGACAGGCAGCGCGCCGAGACGTCGGCGGTGGGCGGGTCGAGCAGCGCGCCGTGGTCGGCGAACGGGATGTTGTTGAGGTACTCGTGCGTGTTCTCGGGCTCGAAGGCGCCCCAGCCGCCGTTGCTGCTCTGCATGCCCTCGACCCACTCGCGCGCGCGCGCCACGGCCTGGCCATAGCGCTCGCGATGGCTGGCCGCGGTCACGGCCGGCGCGCCGGCGCCCACGCGCGCGGCGCGGTCCATCGCCATCGCCACCACGGCGGTGTCGTCCACGTCCGGGTAATGCGGGTTGGCGTACTGGAAGGCCCAGCCGCCGGGACGCACCTGCGGGCGCCGCACGATCCAGTCGCCGCGCACGTCCAGCACCTGCAGCGGCAGCAGCCATTGCAGGCCGCGCTCGGCGGCCGCTTCGGCGCGCGCGCCGCCGGCCTCGAGCAGCGCGTGGCTGGCCAGCGAGGTGTCCCACACCGGCGACAGGCACGGCTGGCAATAGGCTTCGTCGCCATGCACCACCAGCAGCTTCTCGACCGAGGCGCGCGCCACCGCCACGTCCGGGTCGGTCTTCGGCACGCCGAGCACGTCGAACATCATCACGGCATTGGCCATCGCCGGGAAGATGGCGCCCAGGCCGTCCTCGCCGTTCAGGCGCTCGCGCACGAAGCGCTCGGCGCGGGCGATCGCGCGCTTGCGCAGGCCGCGCGGGAACAGCGGCTCGGCCACGCGCAGGCCGGCATCGACCACGCGGAAGAAGCTGAACCAGGCGCGGCTCTGGTGCGGCGCCTTGGGCGGCAGGCGCGCGGCCTGGCACGGGCGCGCGAACAGCTCGTCGATGCCCACGCCGCGCGGGTTGCGCGCCTGCGGGCGCAGGCTGTTGAGCACCAACAGCGGCACCACCACCGTGCGCGCCCAGTACGCCACCTTGGACAGGTGGAACGGGAACCACAGCGGCAGCAGCATGATCTCCACCGGCATCATCGGCACCGCCTGCCACGGCATCACGCCGTACAGCGCCAGCAGCGTGCGGGTGAAGACGTTGCTGCCCTCGGCGCCGCCCTGCGCGTGGATGGACGCGCGCGCGCGCCGCATGTGCTCGGACTCGGGATCGTCGCCGATCATCTTCAGCGCGAAATACGCCTTCACGCTCGCGCTGATGTCCGAGGCGCCCTGGTGGAACAGCGGCCAGCCGCCGTCGGCATTCTGAATGCGGCGCAGGTAGCGCGCGATGCGGGCTTCCAGCACGGTGTCGGCGCTCTCGCCGAGGTAGTGCACCAGCAGGACGTACTCGGCCGGGATGGTGGCGTCGGCTTCCAGCTCGAACACCCAGTGGCCGTCCGGCCGCTGGGCCGCCAGCAGCGCGTCCTGCGCGCGGCCGATCGCGCCTTCCAGCGCGCCCGTCTCCGCCATGCCTTGCACGGATGCCGCGGCAGCGGCCGGATCGGGAGATATTGCTACTTGGCTCATCGGTCTCGATGTCCTCTCTTCAACAACGCGATTACAGCAATGCTGCGCGCTCGCCAGGCCCGCGGGGTGGCGACGGCGCGCAGCGGCAAATCAGCGAAATGGCTTCAGACGAAGCCGTGCCGCAACAGGATCCAGAGCGCGCGCGCGCGCGGCACCCGCACCCGCTCGCGCGGATTGGCCCAGCCGCGCGCCAGCAGGCGCTGCAGCACCACGTGGTAGACCTCGCCCATGATGCGCGGCGAGCGCACCACGCGGCGCGGGGCGTCCGCCATGATGGCGAACGCCTTGTCATAGTGCGCCTGGGCCTGCCCCGCCACTTCCAGGCAGGCGCGGCCCACCGCGGGATGGCCGACGATGGCCTCGGGCGCGCCCGGCGGCACGCCGGCCCCGGCCAGCGCCTCGGCCGGCAGGTAGACGCGGCCCAGCCCGGCATCCTCGTCGATGTCGCGCAGGATGTTGGTCAGCTGCAGCGCGCGGCCCAGGTGATGCGCCAGCGCCACGCCGGCCTCGCGCTCCATGCCGAACACGCGCACGGCAAGCCGCCCCACGGCGCTCGCCACGCGGTCGCAGTACAGGTCCAGCGTGGCCGCGTCCGGCACGCGGATGTCAGCCAGCACGTCCATCGCCATGCCGTCGACCACCGCCAGGAAATCCTCCTGCAGCAGGCCGTAGCGCACGATCTGCGCATGCAGCCGGCGCAGCGCCGGCGGCGGCGTGCCCGCATAGCAGGCGGCCAGGTCGGCGCGCCAGGCGTCCAGCCCGGCCAGGGGCTGCGGGCGCGGGCCGTCGCCGTCGGCAATATCGTCCACCTGCCTGCAGAAGGCGTAGATCTCGAACATCGCCTCCCGCTGCGCGGCAGGCAGGATCTTCATGGCGGCATGGAACGAGCTGCCGGTCGAAACGGGATTGCCCGCGCTGGGTGGGACGTCTTGCACTGCGATATCGGTTCCGGCCACGTAACTCCCCGTCACGCATTGAACCACCCTCGCCGCCGCCGTTGCCGGCAAAGCGCGGGCAAAGGCATGCGCGCGGCCGGGGCGGCATGATTTTTTGGGTAATTCGGGATTATAGCAAGGCGCGCCGCACAGGGCCGGGCGAGGCGCAGCCGGGTGAACCCGGGGTGGCGCGGGCGCCTGGCGCCTGGAGGCCGGCCCGCCGTGGCGGAGCCGGAAATGCGGCCGGGAAGGCACAGGAAGGGAGAGACCCCGGGGACGCCCGCCGCCGTGCCGGCGGGCGGGACGCCATGCCTGTCCGCGTCAGGCGCCGCGCACCCCGCCGCGCAGCCTGAGCAGCACGAAGCCGCGCAATCCCGGATCGTAGCGGGCGAACTCGAAGCCCTC
>NZ_AQPL01000148.1:0-8842 GCF_000395345.1 Cupriavidus sp. WS
GTAGCGGGCGAACTCGAAGCCCTCGCCCGCCGCGTCCACCGGCGCGCGGCCGGCGGCAGCCAGCGCCCGGGCCCATTCGGTGGCCGCCTGCATCCGGCGCAGGTCGGCCAGCACGGCCGGCGAAACACGATCGAGCAGGCGGCGGGACCGGAGCGTTTCCATGGCGACCTCTCCTTGGCTGGCAAAAAGGACGCCTTCAGTCTATGCCCCGGTTCCGGCTGTTTGATGTGTCCCAACCCACACACCTGGCTATTTTTCCGCCACCGCGCAAACGGCAGCCCGGTATCAGAAACCGACCGGGTAGCCGTCCTTGCGGTGATCCGACGCGGCCGCGTAGCCGCTGTCGAGCCGCATGGCGATCTGCGCGCCGCCGAACTCGAGGTTGCCGCGCGGAGCCACTTCCACCTTGTGGCCGCGCGCGCGCAGCCCCGCCACGGTGGCCTCCGGGCAGTTCCATTCCACCGCGACGGTGCTGTTGTCGTCCAGCACGCGCCAGCGCGGGCCGTCGCACGCGGCCTGCGGGGGTTCTGGCCGAAGTCGGCCAGCCGGCTGGTCATCTGCACGTGGCCCTGGGCCTGCATGGAGCCGCCCATCACGCCGAAGCCGGCCAGCGGCTTGCCCTGGCGCATCAGGAATCCGGGGATGATGGTGTGGAACGGCCGCTTGCCCGGGCTGACCTGGTTGGGGTGGCCCGGCTTGAGGTTGAAGCCCCAGCCGCGGTTGTGCAGGGCGATGCCGGTGCCGGGCACCACCACGCCGGAGCCGAAGCCCTTGAAGTTGGACTGGATGTACGAAACCATCATGCCGTTGCGGTCCGCCACGGTCAGGTAGACCGTGCCGCCGCTGTGCGGCTTGCCCGGGCCGGGGTTGCCGGCGCGCTCCGGGTCGATGGCTTTGGCGCGGCTGGCCAGGTAGCCGCGGTCCAGCAGGTGCGCTGCCTGCACCTCGTGCATCGCCGCGGGATCGCCCACGTAGGCGTGCAGGTCGGCAAAGGCCAGCTTCATGGCCTCGACCTGCAGGTGGATGGCCTCGGCCGAGTCCACGCCCGCGCCGGCCACGTCGAACTGCTCCAGCATGCCCAGCGCCATCAGCGCGCCGATGCCCTGCCCGTTCGGGCCGATCTCGAACAGTTCCAGGTCGCGATAGGCCGTGCTGATCGGCTGCACCCAGTCGGCGCGGTGCGCGGCCAGGTCGGCCTCGGTGATCAGCCCGCCGGTGGCGCGCGCGTGCGCGGCGATGCTGGCCGCGAGCTCGCCGTGATAGAAGTCGTCGCCCTTGCTCTCGGCGATGCGCGCCAGCGTGCGCGCCTGGCCCTCGCAGATGAAGCGCTCGCCCGGCAGCGGCGCGCGGCCGTTGGGGGCGAAGGCCTCGGCGAAGCCCGGCTTGTCGATCAGCACCGGCACCTGCGCCTGCCACTGGCGGTGCACCGTGTGCGACACCAGGAAGCCGTTGCGCGCGTATTCCAGCGCCGGCTCGAACAGGTCGGCGAACGGCAGGCTGCCGAACTTTTCCCAGGTGGCGCGCCAGCCCGAGACGGCGCCCGGCACGGTCACGGCGTCCCAGCCGTTGGGCGGCATGCTGTCGTAGCGCGAGAAATATTCCGGCGTCCACGCCGCGGGCGCGCGGCCGCTGGCGTTCAGGCCGTGCAGTTCCTTGCCGTCCCAGATCAGCGCGAAGGCATCGCCGCCGATCCCGTTCATGCACGGCTCGACCACGGTCAGCGCGATGGCCGTGGCCAGCGCCGCGTCCACGGCGTTGCCGCCGCGCGCCAGCATGCGCAAGCCGGCCGCGGCCGCCAGCGGCTGCGAGGTGGCCACCACGTTGTCGGCCAGGACCGGCACGCGCTGCGAAGGATAGGGGAAATTCCAGAAATTGTTCATGGCAAGGAATGCTTCGCGTCCGCTGGGCGGCGCGTGGGAATTGAGAAAATCGGGCGGGCAGGCCCATACCGGCAAGGCCCGCGCCGCCCGCGACCTGCGCCCTTCCCCGATGCGGCGGGAGAAGGGTCGGGAGCGGGCGCCGCGCCGGCGAACGCCGAAGGTGTCCGCTGCGTGGCGGCGCCGGCCCGCTCCCCCTGCCCCTCTTCCGCGCGCGGAAGAGGGAAACAACCTGCGGCAAGCTGCCTTGCCGGCAAACCCGGGCCCGCGGGCAAGCCCGCCAGCCCGTCACTGCATGGCCGCGCTAGTCTATCCGCACGTTGGCGGCGCGCGCCACCTTCTCCCAGGCGCGCATCTCGTCGCCGATCATGCGGCCGAACTGCTCGGGCGGGGTGTACTTGATCTGCACGCCCTGCGCTTCCATCGCCGCGCCCAGCTCGGGCGAGGCCAGCACGTCCTTCATCGCGGCGGCAAGCTGCTTGACCACCTGCGGCGGCGTGCCCTTGGGCGCCACAAGGCCGAACAGGTTGTCGGCGCGGAAATCGGGGATGCCCGACTCGGCCACGGTGGGCGCGTCCGGCAGCGAGCTCACGCGGCGCTCGGAAGCCACCGCCAGCAGCCGCAGCTTGCCCGACTTCACGTGCGGCAGCGCCGCCGGGATGCTGTCGAACATCATGCTCGAGCGCCCGGCCATCAGGTCCGGCAGCGCGAACGAGCTGCCCTTGTACGGCACGTGCACCACGTCCACGCCGGTGCGCAGCTTGAACAGTTCCGACTCCAGGTGCGACAGCGTGCCGGCGCCCTGCGAGGCGAAGTTGTACTTGCCGGGCGCCGCCTTGAGGTAGCTCACCAGTTCCGGCACCGAGTGCACCGGCAGCGAGGCCGGCACCACCAGGATGTGCGGCACGGTGCCGATGCCCGCGATCGGCACGAAATCACGGCTCAGGCTGGCCGGCTGGCTGTTGTAGGTGGCCGCGGCGATGGCGGCGTTGCTCACGGCGGCCAGGTACAGCGTGTAGCCGTCCGGCGTGGCCTTGGCGGCATAGCTCATGCCGATGGCGCCGCCCGCGCCGGGCCGGTTGTCCACCACCACCGGCTGCTTGAGCACGGTGGACAGGCGTTGCCCCACCGCGCGCGCCAGCACGTCGGTGGCGCCCGAAGGCGGGAAGGACAGCACCAGTTGCACCGGGCGGTCCGGATAGTCCGCGGCGGCGGCCGGCGCGGCGGCCGCGCCAAGGGCCAGCGCCAGCAGCAGGGCGCCCTGCTGCGCGCGGTGACGGAAAAGCGACTGCATGAACATGATCAGGGTAACTCCCGAAAGCGTCGAAACACATTGACGGCCGAGTTGGGGTCGGAACGTTCCGGCGCGCGGCCGCTTTGCCAGCCGGCTTGTCTGCGCGCCCCTGTCATGCTGGATCTGCTTCGCCTGCGGCGATATGTCGGCTGATGGGAAGCAACGATTCTAGGCCGGTCCCGCCGGCACCGGGATGCGGATCGCCCATAGGCTTATGCGAAAATGGAATACCCGCGGCAGCCCGCCGCCCCGCCGTCCCGCTTCCCTGCCCCGCCGCCAAGGCGCCAAGCCATGCAACTGAAATGGATCGATGACCTGCTGGTGCTGGAAAAGACCCGCAGTTTCTCGCGTGCCGCCGAGCTGCGGCACATCACCCAGTCGGCCCTCTCGCGGCGCATCCGCTCGCTGGAGGACTGGGCCGGCGCGGTGCTGGTCGACCGCAACACCTTCCCGCTCGACCTCACCCCCGCCGGCAAGACCTTCTGCGCCAGCGGCCGCGAGGCGCTGACCCTGCTGATGGACGCGCGCGCCACCCTGCGCCAGGAAAGCCGCATGCCGGGCAAGGCCATCCAGATCGCCGCCGGGCATACCTTGTCGCTGACCTTCCTGCCGGCCTGGCTCAAGGCCTGCCAGGCGCGCTACGGCCAGTTCAACGCGCGCGTGGTGGCGGCCAACGTGCTCGAAGCCGTGGTGGCGCTGTCGGAAGGCAACTGCGACCTGATGCTCGGCTACAACCATGCGCGCGTGCCGGTCTCGCTCGACGCGGACAAGTTCCGCAGCCTGACCGTGGGCCACGACCTGCTGATGCCGCTGAGCGCGCCCAACGTGCGCGGCGGGCCGCTGTTCTCGCTAGGCGGCGCCAGCAGCAAGCCGATCCCCTACCTGGCCTACACCGCCGGCACCACGCTCGGCCGCGTGGTCGACGTGATCCTGGAAACCGCGCCGCCGCGCCGCCCGCTGGAGCGCTGCTACGAGGCCGACATGGCGATCCTGCTGATGAAGATGGCCATCGAGGGGCACGGCGTGGCCTGGCTGCCGCGCACCACCGCGGCCGACGCGCTGGCCGCCGGCACGCTGGTGCCGGCCGGCGACGCTACCTGGCAGTCGGCGCTGGACATCTGCGCCTATCGCGCGGCGCACGCCGGCAATCCCACGCTGCTGGAACTGTGGGACGTGCTGGAGCGGCAGGTGCCGTAGCGATGGCGCCGCGCTGCGCCGCGGCGCCGGCGGACGCATAATGCGCGCACCGGAAGCCGCCGCGCGCCGCGCGGAGCCTGGCGCGAACCCCGCCAGCGGGCGATCCGGCGCCATTTCAGGAGTCGGCAAATGCATATCGGTTTTCTCGGCCTCGGCAACATGGGCAGCGCCATCGCCGCCAACCTGCTCAAGGGCGGCCACCCGCTGCGGGTCTGGAACCGCTCGCCCGGCCCGGCCGCCGCGCTGGCCGGCGCGGGCGCGCAGGCAGTGGCCACGCCGGCCGAGGCCTGCGAGGCGGACGTGGTGTTCGCCATGCTGGCCGACGACCAGGCGCTGCGCGAGGTGCTGCTCGACAGCGGCCTGCTCGCGCGCCTGCCGCCGACGGTGATCCTGGTCAACATGGCCACCATCTCGGTGGCGTTCGCCGCGGAGCTGGCGCAGCGCGCGCAGGCACGCGGCATCGCCTACGTGGCCGCGCCCGTGCTGGGCCGCCCGGACGCGGCGGCGGCGGCCAAGCTCAATATCCTGGCCGCCGGTCCGGACGCCGCCATCGACGCCGTGCAGCCGCTGTTCGCGCTGATCGGCCAGAAGACCTGGCGCTTCGGCGCGCAGGCGCAGCAGGCCAACGCGGTGAAGCTGACGGTGAACTTCATGCTGGCCGCCGCGGTGGAGACGCTGGGCGAGGCCACGGTGCTGGCCGGCGCCCACGGCATCGCGCCGCAGCAGTTGCTGGACCTGCTCACCGGCAGCATCTTCCCGGGCCCGGTGTACCAGGGCTACGGCACGCTGATCGCGCAGCAGCGCTACGCGCCGGCCGGCTTCAAGGCGGCGCTGGGCCTCAAGGACCTGCGCCTGGCGCTGGCCGCGGCCGACGCGGTCGCGGTGCCGCTGCCGGTGGGCAGCGCGGTGCGCGACAGCCTGCTCGACGCCGTGGCCCACGACGAAGGCGGCATGGACCTGGCCGTGCTGGGCCAGGTGGCGGCGCGCCGCGCCGGGCGCTGAAGCGCCACGCCTGCCGTCGCCATCGCCATCGCCATCGCCGTCACCGACGCGGCAGCGCGGCGCGCCGGCGCCTCAGGCCGCCTGCCGGCCGCGCTCGGGCAGCACCGCCGCGTGGATCGCCTCGCGCAGCGCGTGCGCGGCGAGCGGCTTGTGGAGAATGCGGAAACCGCTGGCATCCAGTTCGCGCAGGCGGTCGGGCGCGGTGTCGCCCGTGACCACCAGCGCCGGCACCTCGGCGCCCAGGCAGCCGCGCAGCGCGGCAATCGCGGCAAAGCCGGTGACGCCGCCCGCCAGGCGGTAGTCCACGATCAGCAGATCCACCGGCGCCGGCCCCTGCGCCGCGGCGGCGGCATGGGCCGCGCACGCCTGCGGCGCGGTGGCGCCGGCATAAACGGCGTGGCCCCACAGCGCCAGCAGCTCGCTCAGCGCCGCCAGCACGCGCGCGTCGTCGTCCACCAGCATGATGCCGAGGCGGTGCTGCGCGGCCGGCGCGCCGTCCTCGCCGGCGGGCGCGGGCACGGGAGCGGGCGCCGCCGGCGCGGCCGCATACGCCACCAGCACCGAGAAGCGGGCGCCGCGCCCCGGCACCGAGCGCAGCCCGATCTCGTGGCCGAGCAGGGCGGCCAGCCGCCGCACGATGGCCAGGCCCAGGCCCAGCCCTTCCTCGGGATGGCGCTGGGTCTCGGGCAGTTGCGCGAATTCCTCGAACACCCTGGCCTGCTGCGCGCAGGCGATGCCGGGCCCCTGGTCGACCACCTGGATCTCCATGCCGTGCGGCCGGCGCCGCGCGCCGAGCAGGATCTTGCCGCCGGGCGCGTAGCGCAGCGCGTTGGACAGCAGGTTGTCGAGAATGCGCCGCAGCAGCGCCGGGTCGGTGTCGATCCATGCCTCGGTGGCCACCACGCGCAGCTCGCCGCCGCGCTGGCGCGCCTGCCCGGCATACTCGCCGCCCAGCTCGCGCAGCAACGCGCCCAGCGCCACCGGGCGCCGCGCCACCGGCATCAGCCCGGCGTCCAGCCGCGACACGTTGAGCAGGCCGTCGAGCAGGTCGCCCATATGGGCCAGCGTGCCGTCGATGCGCGCCGCCACCTGGATGGCCTGGGCCGCCGGCACGTCGCCGCGCCGCGCCACGCTGGACAGCGTGGCGGTGAACAGGCCCAGCGCGTGCACCGGCTGGCGCAGGTCGTGGCTGGCGGCGGCCAGGAAACGGGTCTTGGCGTTGTCCGCGGCGGTGGCCCGGTCGCGCTCGCGCTCGAGCTGGCCGATCAGCGCCACGTTCTCGAAGCGCAGGCGCACGCCCTCGAGCACGCTGCGGTAGGTCACGCGGCAGTAGTAGAGGTTGACGCAGGCCAGGCACAGCGCGAAGGCGAAGAACACGTTGTAGAGCGGGCCGCCCTGCCACAGGCAGTTGAGCATGAACGGCAGCACCATCGCCGTCATGGTCCCGACATAGGTCAGCGGGCGCGCCGACAGCGAGGGAATCGCGCCGCACGTCATGCCGGCGATGATGATGATGCAGAACGCCACCAGGGTCGGGTCGGGTGGCAGGAAGACGGCCGACCCGAGCCATCCCCACAACAGCCCGGACAGCCACGACATGACCGTGAAGCGCTGCGCCCACGCGCGCGGCGACAGGCTGCGCGGCGCGGCCAGCGAGGCCGGCGTGAGCGGCGCCGTGCCCTCGGCCCGCGCATGGCGGAAGTACTGCACCGAGTTGAAGATGCGCACCGCGGTGAGCAGGTAGACCACGGCCAGCCAGCCCAGCAGCAGCGTCAGCGGGGCGCCCCGCTGCAGCACGTAGAGCGCCGGCAGCGGAATGATGAAGTTGGCGAACATCACCGCGTTGGACTGCCGGTAGAGCAGCCCCACCATCGCCGCCTCGACCTGTCCCTCCGCGCAAGGCCGCGGCGCGGCGGCGGGGCCGCCGGTCCGTGCCGTCGGGTCTGGGGAAGATGCTGGGGCGGGCATTGGCGATCCGGTGATGGGTGGGCGCGGGCTGGCCGGTTCTGCAGAAACCGGAGCCTGATAATATCGCGTTCGTCCGCGCGCGTCCGCGCCCGACAAACAACACTTCCTCGCCGCCGGCCCTGCCCACCGCCACGATGCACGCCCTCCCCGCCCCGCTGCGCGCCGTGCTGGCCGACGACCACCCCCTGGTCCTCGCCGGCCTGCAGATGCTGTTCTCGACCGTGGACGGCATCACGGTGGTCGGAGAAGCCACCCATGCCGGCGAACTCACGGCGCTGCTCGCGCGCGCGGCGGCCGACCTGCTGGTGGTGGACCTCGGCCTGCTCGGCCCCGACGCCTTCCGCGCGCTGCGCGAGCTGCGCGGGCGCCATGCGGCGCTGCGCATCCTCGTGCTGACCGGCAATACCGCGCCCGGCACCGCCGACGCCGCGCTGGCGGCCGGGGCCGACGGCTTCCTGTTCAAGGACGGCAATATCGGCGCGCTGCTGCCGGCCATCGAGGCCCTGCGCGCGGGGCGGCGGTAAGGGCGGCATCAGGGACGACATTGAGGGCGGCGTTCAGGGCAACGCCAAGGCGGTCCCGCCCTCGTTCCGCCGGAATCCCTTCGCGGGCTTCGCCCCGCCACCCTTGCGCCGGACCGGCATGGCGCCGGCGTCCGCCCGCGCGACGGCAGCGGCCGGACGCGGGAATCGAGGCATGCCAGATACCTCATCCGCCACAAAGAATTCTCTTGCGTTCTATATCGGTTGATATAGTATTTCGTTCTATATCACTTGATATATAACAAGACGCACCTCGGGAACCGCGGCCGCCGCGCGGCCAGGCCCGTCGCCGGAGAAGTTCATGTCACAAGACACCATCGCCACCCCGGTGCGCGGCGCGCCCCCGCTGGACATCGAGGCCATGTTCGCCATGCTGGCCGGCCTTTGCGCCAGCCTGGTCGCCATCGGCCTGGCGCGCTTCGCCTACACGCCGCTGATCCCGCCGCTGATCCAGGCACACTGGTTCACGTCGTCGCAGGCGGTCACGCTCGGCGCGGCCAATTTCGCCGGCTACCTCGCCGGCGCCCTGCTGGGCCGCCCCATCGCGGCCGCGCTGTCCAACCGCACCGCGCTGCGCCTGCTGATGCTGGTCGCCGCGCTGGCGTTCTTCGCCTGCGCGTTCCCGCTGTCGGTGGGCTGGTTCTTCGTGTGGCGCTTTGCCTCGGGCCTGTCGGGCGGCGCCATCATGGTGCTGGTGGCGACGACCATCCTGCCGCACATCCCGCCGGCGCGCCGCGGTTTTGCCGGCGGCATGATCTTCCTCGGGCTCGGGCTGGGCATCGCTGCCTCGGGCACCCTGGTTCCGCAGTTGCTGCGCTTTGGCCTGCGGGACACCTGGATCGGGCTCGGCACGGTCGCGCTGGTGCTGACCGCGGTGAGCTGGTTCGGCTGGCCCGCCGGCAACGCGCCGCAGCCGGCAACCCCGGCCGCCGCGCCGGGGCAGCCCGCCGCGCCGCCGGCCC
>NZ_AQPL01000149.1:0-14212 GCF_000395345.1 Cupriavidus sp. WS
GCCCGCCGCGCCGCCGGCCCGCCGCGAAGGCCCGGCCATGCGGGTGCTGTACGCCCAATATGCCGCCAACGCGCTGGGGCTGGTGCCGGCGATGGTCCTGCTGGTCGACTACGTGGCGCGCGGGCTGGGCCGCGGCGCGGCGGCCGGCTCCGGCTACTGGGTGCTGTACGGCGTCGCGGCCATCGCCGGCCCGGTGCTGTGCGGCAACGTGGCGGACCGCATCGGCTTCCGCGCGGCCTACCGCATCGCGCTGGCGCTGCAGGCGCTGGCCGCGGGCCTGCTGGCGCTGTCCGGCAACGGCATGCTGATCGGCGTGGCCACGGTCATCCTCGGCGTCTTCACGCCGGGCATCGTGCCGCTGGTGCTCGGCCGCATCCACGAGATGGTGCCGCACGACCACGCGGAACAGCGCGCGGCGTGGAGCCGCGCGACCACCGCGTTCGCGCTGTTCCAGGCGCTCGGCGGCTACGGCTACTCCTACCTGTTCGGCGCCACCCACAACAACTACGCGCTCATCTTCGCCTGCGGCGGCGTGGCGCTCGCGCTGGCGCTGCTGGCCGACTTCGCGCTGCGCCGCCGGCAGGCGGGCGGCGCGCGCTGAATGCCGCCGGCCCGGGCAAGCACGCCTTGCGGCCGGGCCGGCCTTGCGCTATTCCGTTAGCATGCGCGGCGCATCCGGCCCGCCTGGAGAACGGTCATGGCACAACATCACGCGGCACCCGGTGAAATCGTCAAGCTCCGCCCGCAGGGCGCGGCGCTGCGGCAAACCCAGAACCTGACCCTGGTCCGCGCGCATGACCTGCAGGTCATGCGGCTGGTGCTGCTGGCCGGCAAGTCGCTGCCGGCACACAGCGTGCCCGGCGCGCTGACCGTGCACTGCCTCGAAGGCGCGATCGAGATGGACGCGCTGCGCGGCATCGAGGATGCGTCGCTGCTGGTGACGCTGCTGCATCACCGCGACGCATAGGCGATAAGCGCCCCCGCGCTAACCGCTTCTCAGCGCCGCTCCGGCGCGATGCCCGCGATGGCCGCCGCGAAGCGCGCGTGCGCCTGCGGGTCGACCGGCTTGTGCTTCTTCTGCGTGCTGGCCGGGTCGTTGTCCAGGCAGTTGTTGTTGCGCCAGTTGCGCGCCGGCCGCACCGGCCGCGCCGTGAAGCCGCCGCCGCAGTTGGGGCATACGTTCTGCAGGAGGCCGTCCACGCACGCGGCGCAGAACGTGCATTCGTAGCTGCAGATGCGCGCGTCCGTCGCCGCCGGCGGCAGCGCCTTGTCGCAATGTTCGCAAGTGGGTCGCAGTTGTAGCATCATGTCTCCCATATCGACGTGGCCAGGTAATTTACATGACATGGTAGGAACAAGGCTGCCCGCCGGAAAGCCGGCAATCTGCCACGCTGCGTAAAAAACCTGCCATGCCATGCGACCTTCCTCCGAAACCCGATGAAACGGATCTACTTCGTGGTGCCGCCCAGCGTGCACGTGCTGGACCTGGCCGGGCCGCTGCAACTGTTCGGCGCGCTCGGCGAGCTGGGACTGGGCACGGTCGAGTGCATCTGCGCGGGGCCGGAGCGCGAGCTGCGCAGCTTCCAGGGGCTGGCGCTGAGCGCGCTGCGGCCCCTGCCGGCGAAGCTGGCGCGCGGCGACACCGTGATCGTGGCCGGCTGCAAGCTCGCGCCCGACGCCCCGCTCGCGCCCGGCAACCGCGTGCTCGTGCGCTGGCTGCAGGAGGTGGCGCGCCCGCGCCTGGGCGACATCACGCTGGCCAGCGTCTGCACCGGCGCGTGGCTGCTGGCCGCCGCCGGGCTGCTCGACGGGCGCCACTGCACCACGCACCACGACTACCTGGAGCGGCTGCAGCAGCGCTACCCCGCCGCGCGCGTGCTGGCCAACCGCCTGCTGGTCGACGACGGCGGGCTGGTCACATCGGCCGGCGTCACCGCCGGCATCGATCTCGCGCTGCACCTGATCGCGCGGGACTTCGGCGCGCCTGCGGCGATCCGCGTGGCGCGCGACAACGTGGTGCCGTTCCGGCGCCTGAGCCAGGACCCGGCGCTCGACGCGCAATTGCGCTACCGCGGCCACGACCACGCGGTGATCCACGCGGTGCAGGATTTCCTCACGGCCCGGCCGGACTACGCGCTGCCCTACGAGGCGCTGGCCGCCCGCTTCGCGCTGAGCTACCGTCAACTCGCGCGGCTGTTCCGGCAACAATGCGGCGTGACGCTCAAGCAGTACCAGCAGCAGTTGCGCATCGCGCTGGCGCGGCGGCTGCTCAGGGAAAGCGACTGGCCGGTGGAACAGGTGGCCGCGCGGTGCGGCTTCGCCAGCCCGCACGCATTCCGCGCGGCGTGGCGGCTCGAAGAGCCGGTGACGCCTTCCGCGTGGCGCGTCACACCCTGAATGCGGCGAGGCGCTATATTGGAAGCTCGCTTTTGATCCACCAGAAAGGAGCATCGCATGAAAGCCAGCTTTAGCCGCCTCGCCGCCGTATCGATCCTGACCGCCGCCCTGTTGCCGGCGGCGGCCCACGCGCAACTCGGCGACCTGCTCAAGGGCGCCACGCAAGGCAACGGCTCGGGCGGCGGCAGCGGCGGCCTGGGAGGGCTGGCCGGCAGCCTGGGCGGCGGGGGCGGCGGCATACCCTCGCTGCAATCGCTGAGCTCGGGCAGCACCGGCAACGTGGCCGGCGTGCTGGAGTTCTGCGTCAAGAACAACTACCTGGGCGGCGGCAGCGGCGCCGCCTCGGTCAAGGACAAGCTGCTGGGCAAGCTCGGCGGCGCGCCGGCGTCCGACCCCGGCTACAGCGAAGGCGCCAAGGGCATCCTCAGCAGCGCCGAGGGCGGCAAGCTCGACCTCAGCGGCGGCGGCCTCAAGGAGCAGATCACCAAGCAGGTCTGCGACAAGATCCTGGCACAGGGCAAGTCGCTGCTCTAGCCACCGCCGCCGCCATCGCGGCGCGCTTCAGGCCGCCAGGCGGAAGGCGGACACCGCCTGGTGCAGCGCGCCGGCCTGGTCTTCCAGCGAGGCCGCGGCCGCGCTGGCCTGCTCCACCAGCGCCGCGTTCTGCTGCGTCATCTGGTCCATCTGCGAGACCGCGCGGTTGACCTCCTCGATGCCGGTGCGCTGCTCGGCCGTGGCCGAGGCGATGCCGTCCATGATGGCGGTCACGCGGCCCACCGCGCTGACGATCTCGGCCATCGTCTGGCCGGCCTGCTCGACCAGCGCCGAGCCGCTGTCGACCTGCCCCGTCGATTCCACGATCAGGGTCTTGATCTCCTTGGCCGCGCTCGCGCTGCGCTGCGCGAGGTTGCGCACCTCGCCGGCCACCACGGCAAAGCCGCGGCCCTGCTCGCCGGCGCGCGCGGCTTCCACCGCGGCGTTGAGCGCCAGGATATTGGTCTGGAAGGCGATGCCGTCGATCACGCCGATGATGTCGTTGATCTTGCGCGAGCTGGCGGTGATGCCGCGCATCTTGTCCACCACCTCGCTCACCACGCTGCCGCCCTGCTGCGCGATCTGCGCGGCGTCGGCCACGTACTGGCTGGCCTCGGCGGCGTTGTCGGCGTTCTGGCGCACGGTGGCGGTGAGCTGCTCCATGCTGGCGGCGGTCTGTTGCAGCGAGGCGGCCTGCTGCTCGGTGCGGCCCGACAGGTCGGAGTTGCCGGCGGCGATCTGCTGCGCCGCGGCGCTGATGGAATCGGCCGCCTGCTGGATGCCCCCCACGGTGCCGGCGAGCTGGTCGCGCATATGGCCGATCGCGTACATCAGGCTGGCGCGGTCGTCCGGCGCGGTGCCGGCGCGCACGGTCAGGTCGCCGGAGGCCATGCGCAGGGCCAGCGCGGCCGCGTCGGCGGGCTCGCCGCCCACCGATTTCTGGATGCTGCGGATCACCAGCGTGGCCACGCCGGAGATCACGATGCCGAGCAGCACCAGCAGGCCGACCGACTGATACAGCGACGAGCGGAACTGGGCCTCCACGTCATCCATGTAGGTGCCCGCCACCAGATCCCAGTTCCACGGCTTGTAGCGCGCCACGTAGCCGATCTTGGGGCTGGGCTGGTCGCTGCCCGGCTTGGGCCACCAGTAGTCCAGGTGCCCGGCGCCCTCGGGCGAGGCGCCGCGCGCGGCGATCTCGACGTAGAGCGCCTTGCCCTTCGCGTCCTTGAAATCGATCATGTTCTTGCCGTTGAGCTTGGCGTTGATCGGGTGCATCACCAGCACCGAATCGGCGCCCACGATGGTGATGTAGCCATCCTTGCCGTAGCGCTGCGCGGCGATGCGGGCGGTGGCCTGGGCCTTGGCCTCGGCTTCGCTCATCTTGCCCTGGCGCGCCAGTTCCGCGTAGTCGCGCACCAGCGAGAGCGACATGTCGACCACGTTGGCCAGCTCGCCGCGGCGGTCGGCCATCTGCAACTGCCGGGTCTGGAAGGCGTGCATCACGGTCAGCAGCAGCAGGCCGAGCCAGGCCAGCACAAGGGGAATCCACAGCTTTTTTCGCAGGGTCAGGTGGTTCATGACGAGGTTCGCGTTATCGGGACGGGCACCGGCCGTGCAAAAGGCAGGCGGTGTTCCCCCGGATATCGGAGCACGCCCTGCCTTCTTTAGCGCCGCATGCGGTATTCCCGCGCGCGGTGCCGGAAACACCAAAAAGATGCCGGACGATGCCTCGCGATGACGACACGATTCATCATGTCGGCGCAATGCGCCGGCTTCGCGGCGCAGCCACGCCGGGTAAAAACTACCGCCCCGGATCACTTAAATCCCGTTACAATCCGCCTCGCACCCGCACTGCTTTTGCAACCGGGTTGCAAAAGGATCGAAGGTGCCCCGCCCGCGTTGCGCGGTCAGGGGTTAAACGGGAAACAGGTGCGCCGCCCCGCCGCGGCAAGTCCTGTGCTGCCCCCGCAACGGTCAGCAGGTAGAAAGGTGTCACGCCGCGCCCCACAAGCAGCGGCAGCCACTGCGCGCAACCACGCGCGGGAAGGCGGCACCCCGGACGCGCCCACCCGGCAGCGCATCCCCCTGCGAGCCCGGATACCGGCCTTGCGACCCATCACAGCGGCTGCGGACGGGCACCGCGCGTGAGGCCGCCGGGCTGCGCCCGGCGCCGGCGCGCGCGTCCGTGGCTGGTTCGTTCATTGCCGCGGGCGGGGTCGCCCGCGTCCAACGATGGAAAGTCCATGTCCGCGCGCCACCGCCTTGCCCGCCGCCTGCTGCCCGCCTCCGGCCGGCTCCGCTTCATCCCCATCCGCCGCACGCTGGCGCGCCAGTGCGCGCTGGCCCTGTCGCTGGGCGCCTTTGCCGGTGCCGGCGCGGACGCCGCCCGCGCCGCCGACGACATCGAGGCCGGCCGCCCGCCGGCGCGCCCGGCGCAGAAAGAGGCCGCGGCGCTGCCGCCGGTGGTGGTCAGCAGCGCCGCGCTGCCGCCGGGCCTGTCGCTGTCGGAACCCGCCAGCACCGGCAGCCGCCTGGGGCTGACGCCGCTCGAGACCCCGGCCAGCATCGAGGTGCTGTCCGGCGAGACCATCCGCGAGCGCGGCGACCAGAGCGTGAGCGACGCGGTGTCGCGCGCCACCGGCATCACCGCCGCCGGCGCGCCCGGCAACGGCGGCACGGCGCTTGCCGCGCGCGGCTTCTCGGGCCAGGGCTCGGTCATGCAGCTGTACGACGGCACGCGCCTGTACGTGGCGGCCGGCACCGTCACCTTCCCGTTCGATACGTGGTCGGTGGACCGCATCGAGGTGCTGCGCGGCGCGGCCTCCGTGATGTACGGCGAGGGCGCCATCGGCGGCGTGGTCAACGTGATCCCGAAAAAGCCGCTGCGCGGCCCCATCACCAACGAGCTGCAGCTCACCGGCGGCACGCAGCGCACCGCGCGCGCGGCCTTCGACAGCGGCGGCGCGGTCAACGAGAACCTGTCCTACCGCTTCAACGTCAACTACGGCCGCTCCGCCGGCTGGGTGGACCGCGGCGAATCGCGCGACGTGGACGTGTCCGCCGCGGTGCGGCTCGACGTCTCGCCGGCATTCAACCTCACGCTGTCCTACGACGACGGCGACCAGCACCCGATGCGCTACCTGGGCACGCCGCTGGTCAACGGCAGCCTGGATACCTCGCTGCGCACGAAGAACTACAACGTGGGCGACAGCACCATCACCTACCGCGACCGCTGGACCCGGCTGGCCGCCGAATGGCAGCCCAACGAGCGCGTGGCCGTGCGCAACCAGTTCTATTACCTCACCAGCCAGCGCCACTGGCGCGACTCGGAGTCCTACACCTACCTGCCCGCCACCGGGCAGGTGCGCCGCACCGACTACCTGGAGATCCTGCACGACCAGGAGCAGATCGGCGACCGCGCCGACCTGAAGGTCGACGGCCAGCTGTTCGGCCTGGCCAACACGGTCATGGCGGGCTTCGACGTCAACCGCATCAACTTCACCCACAGCAACAACTCGCCCTACGGCGGCGCCTCCACCGTCGGCGCGTACCAGTTCGACCCGGGCCAGTTCTTCAGCCCGCCGGGCGTGGTCACTTCGCCGCGCTACCGCACCCACACCACCCAGGCCGCCCTGTTCGGCGAGGACCGCCTCAAGCTCACGCGGCAATGGTCGGTGATCGGCGGCGTGCGCTTCGACCATGCCCAACTCGAGCGCGGCAACCTGCTGACCGGCGACGACTGGACCCGCACCTTCAACAACGCCACCTGGCGCGCGGGCACGGTCTACGAATTCACGCCATCGCTGTCGGTCTACGCGCAGTACGCCACCGCCACCGATCCGCTCGGCGCGCTGATCACCACCTCGGACGCGCAGAAGGACTTCCGGCTCGCCACCGGCCGGCAGATCGAGGCCGGCGTCAAGCAGGCGTTCTGGAACAGGCGCGGCGAATGGACCTTCGCCGCCTACCAGATCGTCAAGAAGAATCTGCTCACGCGCGACGCCGGCAACCCGGCGCTGTCGGTGCAGGTGGGCGAGCAGTCCTCGCGCGGGCTGGAGGCGTCGCTCAGCATCGAGCTGATGCGCGGCCTGCGCGTGGATGCCAACGGCACCGTGCTGCGCGCCCGCTACGACGACTTCGCCGAAAGCGTCAACGGCGCGCTGGTCTCGCGCAACGGCAACGTGCCGACCGGCGTGCCGCAGCAGGCCGCCAACCTATGGCTGACCTGGGCCTTCGCGCCGCAGTGGCAGGCGGGCGGCGGCCTGCGCTACGTGGGCCGGCGCTATACCGACAATGCCAACACCGCGGCCATGCCTTCGTACACGGTGGTGGATGCCGCGCTGCAGTGGCGCGTGTCGCGCCAGACCGCGCTGGCGCTGCGCGTCTACAACCTGTTCAACCGCGACTACGCCGAGACCTCCGGCAACAGCGGCGGACAGTGGCTGCTGGGCCGCCCGCGCGCGGCCGAGCTGTCGGCCAACTTCTATTTCTAGCCCGGCCGTGGCGCGCCCTTTGCTGTCCTGGCCGGAACGCTGCTGGCGCTGCGCGCGCCGCTGGCTCTACCTGGTGCACCGCTGGGCCGGGATCGCCGGCTGCCTGCTGATCGCCATGTGGTTCCTGTCCGGGCTGGTCATGATGTACGTGGCGTTCCCCGCGCTGACCGACAGCGAGCGCCACGCCGGCCTGCCGCCGCTGGACCTGCCGGCGGTGCGCGTCGCGCCCGCCGCGGCCCTGGCCGGCGCGGGGCTGGACCGCTTCCCGCGCAGCCTGCGCCTGGAGATGATGGGCGCGCTGCCGGTCTACCGCATGGTCGACTGGCGCGGCCAGCCGCATACGGTCTCGGCGCGCGACGGCACGCGCATCGAACAGGTGGACGCCGCCGCCGCGCGCGACATCGCCGCGCGCTTCGCCGGCACGCCCGGCGCGCGCTGGGCCGAGACCGCCGCGCGCGACCAGTGGACCGTGCCCAACGGCCTGAACGCCTGGCGCCCGCTGCACCGCATCGCGCTCGGCGACGCCGCCGGCACCGAGCTGTACGTGTCCGCGCGCACCGGTGAAGTCATGCGCGACACGAACCGCGCCGAGCGCTTCTGGAACTGGCTGGGCGCCGTGCCGCACTGGCTGTATTTCACACCGGTGCGCGCCGACCCGCCGCTGTGGCGCCAGGTGGTGCTGTGGACCTCCGGCGTGTGCGTCGCCGTGGCGGTGAGCGGCATCTGGATCGGCTGGCTGCGGCTGCGCGTGCGCCGCCGCTTCGCGCACGGCAGCGCGGGCGGCACCTCGCCCTACCACGGCTGGATGGCCTGGCACCACGTCGCCGGGCTCGGCGGCGCGCTGTTCCTGCTGGCGTGGCTGGCCAGCGGCTGGCTCTCGGTCAATCCCAACCAGTGGTTCCCCGCGCGCAACTTCGACCAGTCCGCGCTGGAGCGCTATGCGGGACAGACGCTGCCGCGCTTCCCCGAGCTCGACGGCGATGCGCTGGCCGCGCGGCTGGACGGCATGGCCGCGCCGCGCGAGATCCGCATGGTCTGGCAGGCGGGACTGCCGCTGCTGCTGGCGGCGGGCGCGGGCGGAGGCAGCCGCGCCGTGCGCGCCGACGGCGGCCGCGCACCCGCGCCGGACGACGCGGCGCTGACCGCCGCCGCGGCCAGCCTCGTGCCCGGCGCCCGCGTCGCCGGCAGCGAACGGCTCACGCAGCCCGATGCCTACTGGTATGGCCATCACCAGCCGCGCCGGCTGCCGGTGCTGCGCGTGCGCTTCGACGATGCCGCCGCCACCTGGGCCTACCTCGACCCGGCCAGCGGCAGCCTGCTCGGCCGCAGCGACCGCAGCCGGCGTGCCTACCGCTGGCTGTTCAACGCCGCGCATAGCTGGGACCTCGGCTGGCTGCTGCAACACCGCCCGGCGTGGGACATTGCCATGTGGGCACTGTCCATCGCCGGGCTCGTCATCTCCGTCAGCGGCGTGGTGATAGGCTGGCGGCGCCTGTTCCGCCCGCGCCTGCGCCGCTCCTGAAAACCGCCGTCCACCCGATACGTCCACCGCCCCATGCTCCGCTTCCTCGCCAGCATCTTCAACGACCAGCACGACGACGTGCGCCGCAAGACCATCGCCTTGTACGCCTTGCTGATCGCCGCCAACGTGGGCGCCTGGATCTGGGCGCTGGCCGCGTTCCGCGACCATCCCATGCTGCTGGCCTCGGCCGTGCTGGCCTACACGCTCGGCCTGCGCCACGCGGTGGACGCCGACCACATCGCCGCCATCGACAACGTCACGCGCAAGCTGATGCAGGAAGGCAAGCGCCCGGTCACGGTCGGCTTCTTCTTCTCGCTCGGGCACTCCACCGTGGTCACGCTGATGTCGGTCGGCATCGCCATCGCCGCGGCGGCGCTGCAGACGCGCTTCGCCGACATGAAGGCCGTGGGCGGCATGATCGGCACCAGCGTCTCGGCGCTGTTCCTGTTCCTGCTGGCCTTCTTCAACCTGCTGATCCTGATCTCGGTGTGGCGCGCGTTCCGCGCGGTCAGGCGCGGCGAGCCGCTCAGGGAGCAGGACCTGGACCTGCTGCTCAACAACCGCGGCTTCCTCGCGCGCCTCTTCCGCCCGCTGTTCCGCCTCGCCAGCCGCAGCTGGCACCTGTTCCCGATGGGCCTGCTGTTCGGCCTGGGCTTCGACACCGCCACCGAGGTGGCGCTGTTCGGCCTGTCCGCAGCCGAGGCCGCCAAGGGCGTGCCGTTCTGGACCATCATGGTGTTCCCGGCGCTGTTCACCGCGGGCATGTCGCTGGTGGACACCACCGACGGCATCCTGATGCTGGGCGCCTACGGCTGGGCCTTCACCAAGCCGATCCGCAAGCTCTACTACAACATGACCATCACGCTGGTCTCGGTGGTGGTGGCGGTGGTGATCGGCGGCATCGAGGCGCTCGGCCTGATCGCCGACAAGCTCGGCCTGGCGGGCGGCCTGTGGGACGTGGTCGGCGAGCTCAACGCACACTTCGGCATGCTCGGCTACGTCATCATCGGCGTGTTCGTGCTGAGCTGGCTGGTGTCGATGGTGGTGTACCGCGTGCGGCGGTACGACGAGATCGAGGTGCGGATGGGGTGACGGCGCGCCGCTGCAAATGCGATGTGAACGCGGTGCAGCAGCGATGAAAACGGCACGAAGCCGCCTGCGCATGCGCGCGGAACGGCCCGCGCGGCGGCGGACTCAGGCGAACACGATGCCGCCGGCCCGCCGCATCGCATCCGCCAGCGCGACGTCGAAGGTCGCCAGCGCCGCGCCGCTGCGCAGCGCGAGATCCAGGTAACTGGCGTCATAGGCGGTCAGCGCGTGCTCGCGGGCCAGCCCCATGACGACCTCGCTGCGCTCCGCGGGCGCCGCCACGTCGGTCTCGATCGGCAGGCGGCCGAGCTTGGCGACGAAATCCGCCACCTGGGCCTCGCTCACGACCTGCCTGCGCTCGGCCACCAGCAGCGCGTTGGCGGTCTCCACGTGCCACAGCGGCGGCACCAGCACGCGGCATGACGGCAGCGCCGCGAGCACCCGCCCGGCGCAATCGGCCTGCGCCGGCTCCGTCCGCTCGAACAGCCAGGCCAGCGCCACGGAGGCATCCAGCACCAGCGTCGCCGGCACCGCGGACACCACCGGCACCGCCGACGTCACCGGCGCCCCTCCGCGATCCAGCGGCCGAGTTCGTCGGCCGCCACACCCTGCACCCGGGTAGTGGCGCGCATCGCCGCGACCGCGGCTTCCGCGCCGAGCCGGCTGTTGTCCGCGCTCGGCACGAGGTCCGCAATGGGACGGCCACGCTGGGTGATGGTGAAACGCTCGCCCTGCTCCACCTTGCGCAGCAATTCGGGCAGCCTGGTCTTGGCATCGTAGGAACCCACCTCGACAAACATGCTAGCCTCCATCTGGTCTATGAACCGGTCTAGTCTAGCAAATTTGATGGAGGTGGTGCGGGCAACGCTTGCGTTGCGTTGTTGTGCGGTCACATGAGCTCCTTTCACGACGACGTCGGATGGCACAAATGGCTTCGGATGCATGCAGGATGCGGGGTATTTTCAGCCGCCATCCGATTCTGGGCACCCGCGACCATCGCCAGGAAGTCCCGGATTCTCATTTTAGGAGTGCTTCCACCGCCACCCACTCCCCATCCCACGCCGCCGCCAGTTCGCGGCAGCGCCCCAGCGCCACCGTCTGCTGTTCGAAGTCCACCACCATCACGGCATCCGCCCCGCGCGGGCGCGCGGGCTGCTCCGCGCTGCGGCCGTCGCTGAGCAGCCACAGCCAGCGCTGCTGCGCCGGGCGGCGGCGGGCGGCGCCGGCCAGCACCTCGCCCGCGCGCTGCATGCCGAGCGCGAGCGGCGTGCCGCCGCCGCCGGCGATCGGGCGTACCCAGGCTTCGCTCCACGGCCGCGCGCGGGCCGGCTGAAGGCGGACTTCGGCGTGGCTGCCGGCAAAGCACACCAGCGCGACCTCGGCGCGGGCCTGGTAGGCGCGCTGGAGCAGGCGCAGCAGCACGCCCTTGGCCAGCGCGAGCTGGCGGCCGTGCAGCATGGAGGCGGAGCAGTCCAGCACGAAGCAATGCAGCACGCCGGCGTGGCCATGCTGCGCGCGCAGGCGCAGATGCGCGGGCGCGAGCGGCGCGGCGCCCTTGGCGGCGAGCGTGCGCGGCCAGTGGATGCGGGTGCCGGCAAGACGGCCTTGCCGCGGCCGTGGCGCGGCGAAACGAGGGGCTTGCCACCGGTTGCCGCCCTGCCCGGAATCGGTGGCGGCCTGCCGGTGGCTCAGGCTTTTTTTGCGGGCAGCGGCCTCACGGATTTGACCGGAGCGACGCCGGCCGCGCCGCTGTCCGCGGGCGGCGGCAATGCGCCCCAGGGATTGGCCGCGCTGCCGGCGTCGCCGCGCTCGCCCGCCTGCGCGCCAGCCGGCGCGTCAGCCTCCGCGCCGTCCGGCGCGCGGCCGGCATCGGGCGGCGCCTGCCGGCGATGATGCAGCACCAGTTCCGCCACGGCATCCACATGCGCCGGCGCGATGGCGGCGTCGCCTTGCAGCGCGGCCAGCGCGCGCGCCGCGCGCAGCATCACGAGGTCGGCGCGCACGCCGTCCACGGCGGCATCGAGGCACAGGCGGCTGACGCGCTCGTGCACGGCATCGCCGAACGGCAGCGCCGCCAGCGCGGCCCGCGCGACTCGCACCTGCCGCGTCAACGCTTCCTGCGCGCCGGCGTGGCGCGCGCGCAGCGCCTCGGGATCGGTGTCGAAGGCCAGCCGGGTGCGCACGATGGCCTGGCGCTGCGCCGCGTCGGTGCAGTTCTCCAGCGTCAGCGCGAGGCCGAAGCGGTCCAGCAATTGCGGGCGCAGCTCGCCTTCCTCGGGGTTCATGGTGCCGACCAGCACGAAGCGCGCCTCGTGCTGGTGCGAGACGCCGTCGCGCTCCACCACGTTGACGCCGCTGGCGGCCACGTCGAGCAACTGGTCGACGAGATGGTCGGGCAGCAGGTTGACCTCGTCCACGTAGAGCACGCCCTGATGCGCGCGCGCCAGCAGCCCCGGCGCGAAGCGCACCTCGCTCTGGCGCAGCACGTGGCCGAGGTCCAGCGTGCCGACGAGCTGTTCCTCGCTGGCGCCCAGCGGCAGCGTAACGAACTGCCCTTCGGGCAGCAGCTCGGCCAGCGCGCGCGCGGCGGTGGACTTGGCGGTGCCGCGCGGCCCGCTCACCAGCACGCCGCCGATGCCGGGGTCGACCGCGGCCAGCAGCAGCGCCTGCTGCAGGCGCGGCTGGCCCACCAGCGCGCTGAACGGAAACGGCAAGCGCGAACGCTGTGCGGCGGCGGTCATCGGGAAGCTCCTTCCAGCGCCTGCTCGCTGTCGAGCAGGTGTCGTTCGAGTTGGGCGCGGCGCTCGCCGGGGGCCTGCCACAGGCCGCGCTGCGCGGCTTCGAGCAGGCGCTCGCAGATGGCGTGCAGCGCGCGCGGGTTGTGGCGGCGCAGGAACGCGCGCGTGTCGGCGTCGTTGACGTAGGCATCGGCCACCAGCGCGTATTGGTGGTCGGACACCACGCGCGTGGTGGCATCGAAGCCGAACAGGTAGTCCACGGTGGCGGCCATCTCGAAGGCGCCCTTGTAGCCGTGGCGCTTGACGCCGTCGATCCACTTGGGATTGACCACGCGCGCGCGGATCACGCGGCTGATTTCTTCCTGCAAGGTGCGGATGCGCGGCGCGGCCGGGTTGCTGTGGTCGCCGTGGTAGATGGCCGGCTGCGCGCCGCCGAAGGTGCGCGCGGCGGCGGCCATGCCGCCCTGGAACTGGTAGTAGTCGTTGGCGTCGAGCAGGTCGTGCTCGCGGTTGTCCTGGTTCTGCACCACGGCGTCCAGGCCGGACAGGCGCGCGGCAAAGCTGGCGCGCGCCTCCACGCCGTCGGTGCCCTGCCCGTAGGCATGACCGCCGGCCTGCAGGTAGGCCTGGGCGAGGTCGTTGTCGTCCTGCCAGGCACGGCTGTCGATCAGGTCCTGCAAACCCGTGCCATAGCCGCCCGGGCGCGCGCCGAACACGCGCCAGCCGGCGCGGCGGCGCGCCTCGGCCGCGGGCAGGCCCTGTGCTTCGAGGCGGGCGCGCTCGGCCAGCACGCGTGCGCGCAGCGGGTTGAGCTCGGGCGGCTCGTCCAGCTCGGCCACGGCCTGCACGGCGGCGTCGAACAGCCGCATGACGTTGGCGAAGGCGTCGCGGAAGAAGCCCGACACGCGCAGCGTCACGTCCACGCGCGGGCGGTCGAAGATGGCCATCGGCAGGATCTCGAAGTCCGTCACGCGGAAGCTGCCCGCAGCCCACCTGGGCCGCGCGCCCATCAGCGCGAAGGCCTGCGCGATGTCGTCGCCGCCGCTGCGCATGGTGGCCGTGCCCCACACCGACAGGCCCACCGCGCGCGGGTAGTCGCCGTGCTCCTGAAGATGGCGCTCGATCAACTGGTTGGCGGACTTGAGGCCGAGCGTCCACGCCGTGCGCGTGGGCACCGCGCGCGTGTCGACCGAATAGAAATTGCGGCCCGTGGGCAGCACGTCGGGCCGGCCGCGCGACGGCGCGCCGCTCGGGCCGGGCGGCACGAAGCGCCCCGCCAGCCCGCGCGCGAGCTGCCGCATTTCCTGCTCGCCGCAGGCGTCCAGCCTGGGCGCCACCTCGGCGCGCAGGCGCGCCAGCACGGCGGCGGCGCGCGGCAGGCCGGCGGGCGCGGCATCCTCGTCGAGCAGGCGCGTCGCCAGCAATTCGAGCCGCTC
>NZ_AQPL01000150.1:0-8807 GCF_000395345.1 Cupriavidus sp. WS
GAGCCGCTCGCGCGTGTCGCCGTGGTGGCGCCACGCGCCGGCGTCGACGGCCGCCAGCGGCGCCGGGCGCGGGCCCTGCCACGGCGCGCCCCAGTCCGCGTCGAGCGGATCGAAGCCCTCGCCCAGGCCGAGGTCGGCGGCCAGCGCCGTCAGCAGGCCCGCTTGCGCGCCGCGGCCGTCGCCGCTCGGGAAGCGGCCCAGCGCGAGCAGCGTGTCGCGCCGCTGGCGCCCTTGCGGCGACACGCCGAACACGTGCAGGCCGTCGCGGATCTGCGATTCCTTGAGCTCGCACAGGTAGGCGTCGGTGCGGTTGAGCAGCGCGTCCTCGCCGTCGCTGTCGGCCGGCGCGTCGAGTCCCAGCTCGCGGTGCAGCTGCTGCTCGACGATCAGATTGAGGATGGACTTGCGCAGCAACCGCGCGCGGCGCGGGTCCACCGCCAGCGCCTCGTAGTATTCGTCGACCTGGCGCTCCAGGTCCTGCAGCGGGCCGTAGTTCTCGGCGCGCGTGAGCGGCGGCATCAGGTGGTCGATGATGACCGCCTGCGCGCGCCGCTTGGCCTGCGCGCCCTCGCCGGGGTCGTTGACGATGAACGGGTAGAGATGCGGCAGCGGGCCGAGGATGGCGTCGGGCCAGCAGGTGTCGGCCAGCGCCACGCTCTTGCCGGGCAGCCATTCCAGGTTGCCGTGCTTGCCGACGTGGACGATGGCATCGGCGCCGAACGCATGGCGCAGCCAGAAATAGAAAGCCAGGTAGCCGTGCGGCGGCACCAGTTCCGCGTCGTGGTAGCTGGCGTAGCCGCACGTGCCGGCCTCGCCGGCCTCGCCGGGCAGCGCATGGTCGCGCGCTGGCTGCAGGCCGACGAACAGGTGGCCGCTGCGCACGCCGGCGATCATGAAGCGGCCCTGCCGCACCATCGGGTCCTGCTCCGGACTGCCCCATTGCGCGGCGATGGCGCGCTGGTTCTCTTCGGGCAGGCCGCGCAGGTGGCGCAGGTAGTCCGCCATCGCCAGGCTCTGGAAGGCCGGGCGCCAGCCGTGCTGGGCGAGGTCGTTGGTGATGCCCTGCGTGAGCCCGCGCATCAGCGCGTCGCCGTCGGCGGGCAGGCCTTCGCAGTGATAGCCCTGCTCGCGCAGCATGGCGAGGATGCCGACCACCGAGGCCGGCGTGTCGAGGCCCACGCCATTGCCGATGCGCCCTTCGCTGGACGGATAGTTGGCCAGCACCAGCGCCACGCGCTTGTCCGCGTCGGGCAGCTCGCGCAGGCGGCACCAGCGCCGCGCCAGCTCGGCCACGAAGGCGATGCGCCCGGCGTCGGGCTGGTAGCGCACCACGTCCACCTCGGTGTGCGGGCAGCGGTAGGCCAGCCCCTTGAAGCTGACCGCGCGCGTGATGATGCGGCCGTCCACCTCGGGCATGGCGATGTGCATGGCCACGTCGCGCGCGCCCAGGCCCTGGTTGTCGCGCAGCCAGTCCTCGCGGTTGCCGCCGCTGAGCACCACCTGCAGCACCGGCGCGTCGCCGGCCAGCGCCATCGTCCCGGGCGCGTCGAGCGAGGACACGGCGAAGGCCGTGGTGTTGAGCACCAGCGCCGCGCCATGCTCGGCGCAAAGCTGCTGCAGGACCTCGCGGCACAGCGTGTCCTTGAGCGAGTTCACCGCCAGCGGCAGCGGGTTGAGGCCCTCGGCGCGCAGCGCGGCGATCAGCGCGTCGAACACCGCGGTGTTGCCGGCCTGCAGGTGCGCGCGGTAGAACACCAGCGCCGCCACCGGCGCGCCGGCGCGCCAGTCGCGCTGCCAGTCCGTCATCGTGGCGACGCCGTGCGCCGGATGGTAGAGCGCGGCCTGCGGCAGCACGCGCGGCTGCAAGGCCGGCTCGCCCCAGCCGAACGCATGGTGCGCGAGGCAGCGGAAGAACTGCTCGGCGTTGTCGGCGCCGCCTTCGCGCAGGTAGCGCCACAGCGTATTGGCCAGCGCCGCCGGCGCGTTGCCGCGCGCGAGCAGGTTGGCGTCCTCGGCGAGGTCGCCCGAGAACATCACCAGCAACTGGCCGCGCGCGCGGGCGAGCTCGGTCAGCCGCTCCAGGCCGTAGGCCCAGTCGCTGTCGCCGCCGAGGTGGTCCACCACCACCACGCTGGCATGCTGCAACACGTCGTCCACGTACAGGTCGAGCGAGGCCGGCTGGCGCAGGTACATCTGGTTGGCCAGCCGCACCGTGGGGAAGTCTTCGCCCAGGCGCGGAAACACGCCGGCCAGCAGCGACAGCGTGGTGTCCGCCGCGCTCAGCACCACGATGCGCGCCGGGCTCTGCGCGATGCGCACCACGCCGGCATTGTCGTCGACGAAGCCGCCCGGGCGGGTGGAAAGCAGGTGCATGCGCGTGGCGGCGCGTCAGCCCTGCGCCGTGGCGAGCGCGGCTTCGAGGGCCGCCTGCAGCGTGGCCCGCTCGAGGTCCTGGCCGATCAGCACGATGCGCGTGGCCTGCGCCTCGCCCGGCTGCCAGCGGCGGTCGAAGTAGCCGTCGAAGCGGCGGCCCACGCCATGCAGCACGAGGCGCATGGGCTTGCCGGGCAGCCGGGCAAAGCCCTTGACGCGGTAGATGGTGTGCTGCTCCACCAGTTGCTGCAGGGCGCCGACCAGATGCTCGCGCTCCACCTCGCCGAGCTCCACCACCACCGAATCGAATTCGTCGTGATGATGGTCCGGGTCGTCCGCCGAGCCGTGGTGATCCGGGCGCAGGTGGATGGTGTCCTCGGAGGCGCGGTTCAGCCCGAGCAGCAGCGCCACGTCGAGCTTGCCGCCCTGCGCGCCGACGATCTTCACCTCGGCGGGAATCTCGGGGCGGATCAGCGCTTCCACCTCGGCGCGCTGCGCGGCGTCGATCAGGTCGGTCTTGTTGAGGATCACGAGATCGGCCGAGCCGAGCTGGTCCTCGAACAGTTCGTGCAGCGGCGATTCGTGGTCGAGGTTGGGATCGGCCTTGCGCTGCGCGTCCACCGCGTCGGGGTCGGCGGCGAACTGGCCGGCCGCCGCGGCGGCGCCGTCGACCACCGTGACCACCGCGTCCACGGTGAATGCGTTCTTGATGCTGGGCCAGTTGAAGGCCTGCACCAGCGGCCTGGGCAGCGCGAGGCCGGAGGTCTCGATCAGCACGTGGTCGATGTCGGCGCGGCGCTCCAGCAGTTGCTCCATCACCGGGAAGAACTCTTCCTGCACGGTGCAGCACAGGCAGCCGTTGGCCAGTTCATAGAGCTGGCCGTTGCTCTCGCCCGTCTCGTCGCAGCCGATGCCGCAGCCCTTGAGGATCTCGCCGTCGATGCCGAGCTCGCCGAACTCGTTGACGATCACCGCGATGCGGCGCCCGCCGGCGTTCTCGAGGATGTGGCGCAGCAGCGTGGTCTTGCCGCTGCCGAGGAAGCCGGTGACGATGGTGGCGGGGATCTTGCTGGTCTGCATGATGGTGGCGGGCTCGGGAAATCGGGCGTCTGGAGAGGCCGCGGCCGGGCTGCGGCGCGCGGCGGAAGCGAGGCGGACAGCATAAAGACATCGCGCGGGGCTGTCCACCGCCGCGGCATCAATGCGGCATCAGCCCGGCATTAATGCGAAATCAGCGCGATCGCCGCGGGCGCCGGCCGCGGCGCCATTCCGCGCCGGCCCCGGCGGCGACCAGCAGCGCCATCAGCGCGGCCACCTCCCACGCTTCGCGCGCCCGCACGCCGGAAAGTGGTGCCGAAGGCGCGAGCTGGATGACGCGCGACTCGAGCACCCGGCCGGCCACGTGCTCGGTGGCGGGTGCCGGCGGCGCGGATGGTGCCTGCGCCGGCTTCGCCGCCGGCACGGCCGGGGCCTTCGCCACGCCGTGCCGCGCGGGCGCGGCGCCCGGCCCCGCCGACGGCTCGCGCCCCGGCATGGCCCGCGCCAGCCGCTCGCCGAACGCGCGCAGCGCGTCCACCGGCACGCGCGCCTGCTGGCCCAGCCCGGCGATGTACTGCATCAGCGCCGGATTGCCGCAGCTATTGGCCGTGCACGACAATCCGTCACGGTTGACCGAGGCCACGTAGCGCCGCGCCATGTCCGCGCGCTCGGCCGCCGTGAAGCGGTAGCTGCCCTGCCGGTCCACTTCCAGCAGGCGCGCCAGGATGCCTTGCCGCGCATGCGGATTGCTGCGCGCGAAGAAGCGGTCCATGTCCATGCCGAGCTTGTCGGCCACGTAGACGTCGTAGGTCTGCTGCCAGAAGTCGCCGCTCATCTGCTCCGGGCTGGTGGCCTGGAAGCCGTAGAGATGCTCGATCTCGCGGGCCATCTCGCGCGCGCCGGCATAGCCGGAGCGCTGCATGCCGGCGATCCAGCGCGGGTTCCAGTTGCGCGCGTTGAGCTCGGTGGCCAGCCACGTGCGCGCGTCCACGGTCTCGGCCTCGGCCGGGCGGCGCAGGTTGTGCAGCCAGAAGCGCGGCGCCTGCCCGCTGACCGCGCGCGTGGCGAGGTTGAGGCCGCCGGCGTACTGGTAGGTGTCGTCGTTGTCGAGCGCGCCGTAGAGCGTGCTGGCGCGCGAGAACAGCACGGCCTGGTTCGACTTGAGATGGCTGGCGAGCGCCTGCGGCGCGGTCTCGCCCCAGCCTTCGGCGGAGAACGCGAAGTTCATGTAGCGCAGGTATTGCTGCGCCAGCGCCTGCCCGGCCGGCTCGCCGGGCCGGGCCACGGGTCGGGCCACATCGAGGCTCTGCTCCACCATCTGCTGCACGCCGATGCCGTAGTTGCCGGGCCTGGCGGCGAACACGCGCGCGCGCGCCAGGCGCCCGGCCAGCGGCGGCGCCACGCCGGCGGCCAGCAGCGCGGCCTCCGCTTCCCGGTCGTGGCGGCTGACGGCGTTGTCGCCGGCCGCCGCGGCCAGGCGCGCGGCCTTGTCCAGCAGCGCCACCTTGTCGCCGAAGCCGTCGCGGTAGATGCCGGAGATGGTGAACAGCACGTTGACGCGCGGGCGCCCCAGTTGCGCATCGGGAATCAGCCGCACGTCCTCGACCACGCCGCGCGCGTTCCAGACCGGCTCCACGCCCATCAGGTAAAGCGCCTCGCTTTCCATCGCGCCCTGGTGGCGCTCGGTCTCGCCGTAGAACAGCACCATCGAGACCTGTTCGGGCACGGCGCCGGTCTCGGCGCGGTAGCGCGCCAGCGTCTGCCGCGCCAGCGCCTTGCCGACTTCCCACGCGGCCGGCGTGGGGATGAACGCGCCGTCGAAGGCATGCAGGTTGCGCCCGGTCGGCAGGCCCTGCGGCGTGCGCACCGGATCGCCGAGCGGCGCGGTCGGCAGGTAGCGGCCCGCGAGCACCGTGACCAGTCCGTCGAGCTCGCTCCGCGGCGAGGCGCGCAGCCCGGCCAGCCATTCGCGCGCGGCGGCCAGCGCGGCCCCGGCCTTGTCCGCCAGCGGCGGCGGCAGGTCCGCCGGATCCGGCTCGCGCCCGTCGAGCAGCGCGCCGGACCAGCCGGCCAGCGTGTCATGGCCCAGGCGTTTGCGCTCGTCGGCGCCGAACGCGCTGTCCAGCACGGTGGCCAGCGCCTGCCGCTGGAAATCCGGCGGCGGCAGTTCGCCCAGCACATGGATGCCCTGCGGTATCGGCTCGGCTTCCACCTTGTGCAGGAAGCGGTGGACCACCGGCTCGACCTGCTCCCACGGCGCGGCAAGGTCCACGCCGAGCTGGCGGTCCAGGCCCAGCGCGCGGATCTGCGCCTGCGCCTGCAGGCGGTATTGTTCGGCCAGCGCGGGCGCGCCGTCGGCGGTGGCTTCCTGCTGCTCGATCACCTCGTCGAGCTTCGCCAGCGCGGCCGGCATGCCGGCGCGGGTCAGCAGCGGGGTCAGGTGGCTGACCAGCACGGCGGCGCTGCGGCGCTTGGCCTGGATTGCCTCTCCGCCGCCGTCCTGGATGTAGTAGTAGGCGTTGGGCAGGTCGCCCAGCAGCACTTCCGCGCTGTCGTCGCCGGCCTGCCCGGCCTGCTTGCCGGGCAGCCATTCGAGCGTGCCGTGGCGACCCACGTGGACCACCGCGTCGGCGCCGAACGCATGGCGGTACCACAGGTAGGCGGCGATATACGAATGCGGCGGCGGCGTGACGGTGTCGTGCGACGTATCCAGCGCGCGCGCGAAGGTGGAGCGCAGCGGCTGCGGCCCGACGAACAGGTTGCCGAAGCGCAGGCCCGGGATCACGAAATCCTGCCCGCCGCGGCCGTCGTCCACCAGCATCAGCGGATTGCGCTCGGGCGGGCCCCACGCGGCCAGCACGGACTGGCGGAAGGCCGCGGGCAGCGCGTCGAACCAGCGCTTGTACTGCGCCATCGGCAGCAGCGTGACGCGCCCGCGCGCGACCATCTCGCGCAGCTCGCCCGGCGACCATGCCTCCATGTTGCGGCCGTTGCGCTCCAGCAGCGCGGTCAGCCCGGCCTCGTCCGGCAAGGCGGTGCCGGCCTGACCGGTCTGGTAGCCGGCCGCGCGCAGGCGCGCCATGATCCGCGCCAGCGACGGCAGCGTGGCCAGGTAGCTGGCGCCGATGTTGCCGCTACCGGGCGGGTTGTTGTAGTAGAGGATGGCGACGCGCTTGTCCGCGGCCGGCTTGTCCTGCAGCGCGATCCAGCGCCGCGCGCGCGCCACCGCGGCGTCGGCGCGCTCGGGCACCGCGCGGCTGGCCTTGGCGCCGTTTTCGTCCTCCAGCGTGGCGAACAGGATCGGCTCGCTGGCGCCGGCGCGCTCGGGCGTGTTGAGCAGCAGCGGCAGGCGCTCGCCGGCGATGCCGCGCGCATCGGCGCGCCACGCGGCCTGGCTGTCGCGCGTGGCGATCAGGTTGATGGCGTGCACGCCGTGGCGCTCCAGCCAGGCCTTGTCCTCGGCGCGGCTGATGGTGAGGTTGAGCGTGAACAGCGCGCGCAGCGGGCTGCGGCCATCGATGGTCAGCGCGGCGTCCAGGCTGGACAGCGGCCAGCCGAACACGGGCACGGCGCCGATGCCCTGCCGTTCGAGCGCGGCCACCAGCGCGTCGATGTGGGCCAGGTCCTGCTGGCGGTAGTTGCTGGCGTAGAAGGCGATGCCGGCCAGCGGCGCGCCGGCGGGCAGGCCGCCGTTGGCGCGATACCAGTCCAGGTATGCCGGCAGCGTGGCGAACACCTGCGCGGCGCGCGGGTGGTAGATGCCGGCCGCGGGCAGCGGGCGCGGCGCCGGCACGGCGATGGCGTCCGTGCCGCGCAACTGCGCCACGGTCCACGCCAGCCAGCCGGCCAGGTTGTCGGCGCCGCCGGCGCTCCAGTAGGCCTCGGCCGCCGGGCCGCGCGCGGCGTCGAGGCCGATGCCCCAGGCGGCTTCGGCGGCGGCGGCCGGCGCGGCCAGCACCAGCGCGCCGCGCTGCCTGGCCTGGCGCACGGCCGGGGCCATCTGCTTCAATACGGCAGTGGGCGCGAAGTAGGCGTAGATGGCATCGGCGGCGGCGATCTGCGCCGCGTCGGGCGCGGCGGTGACCGCCTGCAGCTCGACGCGGCCCGGGCCGGCCAGCTCGCGCAGGCGCGCTTCGGCGGCGGGCAGCAGATGGGTGTTGGTGGTGACCACCAGCACGCGCACCGGCGCCGCGGCCCGCGCCTGCGCGCACGCCAGCAGCAGCCAGCCGAGCAGGACCAGCGCGGCCGGCAGCCAGCGTTGCCGCGCCAGCCTCATTTGCCCGCGCCCGCCGTGGCCGGCTGCGCGCCTTCGGGCACGTAGACCACGCTGCCGTCCGGCAGCCGGTAGGCCACGCCAAGGCGCGTGCCGTCGCCCGCCTTCTGCTGCGCGGACAGCTTGCTGACCTTCACTTCCTTGCGGTTCTTCTCGATCAGTTGCAGCTCGCCCGTGCGCGGGTCGCGCTGGACCAGCGTGAAGCGCGCATCGGGATCGAGCAGCTGGGTCAGACCGAAGGCCTGCGTGAGCGCCACCATCAGGCCCACGGCGAAGACGATCGAGGCATCGAACAGGTTGGCCACGCCGGCCAGCGGGTCTTCGCGGTGCACCGAGGCCAGCTCGCCCTGCGCATGGCGGCGGCGCACGAAGCGGCGGCGCCGGAAACGGTGTCCGTGGCCGGCCTCCATCAGGCTCGCGCCCCCGCCGCCGGCAGCGCGCGCAGCACCAGCTCGCACAGGTTCTCCATCTCCTTGAGGTCGGCGCGCGCCCAGCGCTCGCGCGTGAGCGTGAGCACGTAGGCGATGCCGCCCAGCACCAGCCCGCACACCACCGCGCCGAAGCCGATCACGAGGTGGTTGACCATGCCGGCCATGTCGCCGGCCAGCAGCGCCTGCAGCGCCGGCCCGAGCGGGATGATGGTGCCGGCCAGCCCCAGCATGGGCGCGATGCGCACCAGCGTGCGGGTCAGGTCGAGGCGGTTGGCCACGCGCATTTCCTCACGCTGCAGCGTCTCGTCGAGCCACAGGTCGAGGTGCTCGTGCGAATCGAGGCGCGCCAGGCGGCCTTCGAGCAAACCCCAGAAGCGCGCCAGCGCGGGCGACATCGGCAGCGCGCGCCACTGCGCCTGCGCGCCGTGGCGCAGGCCGGCGGCGAGCGCGTTGGCCAGCGCCGGCAGGTCGGTGCGCGGCGCGGCGGCGCGCCGGCGCGACTGCACCAGCAGGCTGCCGAGGTCCGCCAGCGACAGCACGAACAGCACCAGCAGGGCCAGCGCGACGGGCCAGAAGAACGCCGCGGAAAGGCGATAGAAGATCTCGGTGACGGCGCTTTCCATCGTGATTGTCAGCGGGGAGATGAGATGAGGCGGCAAGGCCCGCGGCAGCCGCGCGCGGGTGCCGGCAGG
>NZ_AQPL01000151.1:0-14734 GCF_000395345.1 Cupriavidus sp. WS
CCGCGCGCGGGTGCCGGCAGGCCGCGCGCAGGGTCGCGCGCGGGCCGCAAGCGCAGCATTGTACGCGGCGCGCGCGGGCGCCGCCGCCCGGCCTCAGGGCCAGCTTTCGCGCGCGTAGACGCCCGACAGCGCCCGCACCCGCGCGGCGCGCTCGGCCTGCCGGCCGTCGGTGTAGAACGGCGGGTCGGCCAGCGCCAGGCCGTTGTCGCGGGCTTCCTCGACCAGGATCTGCAGGTACTCCGTCATGTGCGAGGCGGTGTAGTCGTTGGTGTCGTGGAAGCTCACCACCACGGGCACCACGCCGCCGGCCGGCGCCAGCCGCTGCTCGGACAGCGCCACCTTGACCTGCGCCAGCTCGCTGTTGATGTGCGAGCGGCGGCGCAGGCTGATGTGCCAGCCGTAGATCTTGCCGTCGCGCGCGTTGACGTCCGACATCAGCATGGCGAGGCCGAGCTTGCGGTAGACCGCCTGGACCGCGTCGTCGTAGGCCCAGTTGGGCGGGCGCACCAGTTGCGCCGCGCCGCGGCACTGCTCGATGATGTCGGCCTCGCCGGACAGCAGCGATGCTTCCAGCTCCTCGGGCGCCAGGCGCGTGTGCGATACGTGCCCGTCCGGCAGGCCGCTGTGCACCGCGAGGCGGTGGCCGGCCTTACAGGTGGCGTGCATCTGCTCCTTGCCCGCCTCGCCGCCGCCGCGGCGCGGATGGGCGGTCTGCACGAAGAACAGCGCCTTGATGCCGGGCGTGACGGGATTGTCGGCAAGCTGGCGCAGGATCAGCGGCGTGCTGCCGTCCTCGCCGGCGTCGGGGCCGTCGTCGAAGGTGAGCAGGAAGCGGATCGGCGGCAGCGGCCGCGCGGCGCGCAGCGTCGCCAGCCGGATCGACGGCGCGGCCGGCGGCGGATCGGCGGTGCCGGGTGCCGCGGCGCACAAGCCGCCGGCCAGCATCGCGGCGGCCAGGAAACAGGAACGGAAAAAACGCATGCGTTGGGGGACGCGGCTGTGCGCGGCGCGCCACTGCGTGCGCTGTGCCGGCCAGCCGTCATGAAATTTCAGGCAAGGATCAGGTGTCCGGCCGGGCACGCCCTGCACGGGTGCGCGAGGCGCCGCAGCGGCGGCCGGGCCTCGCCCGGACACGACGCGGCATTGTGCCATAGCGTCCGGCGGCGGCACCGCCGGCAAAAAAAACCAGGCCACATGCGGGTGGCCTGGTGATAAAGCGGCAGCGATGCGGGCGCTGCCTGCGGGTTCGGGAAGCTGGCGAAGGCTCCCCTTCATTCAGGTTAGCGGCTGGCCGGACGGCCAAGGTGAACAACTGTGTCGGCGGCCCCGCGCGCGGGGCCGCGGCTCATTCGAGCCGGCCGGGCTCCGACACCGCGTCGAAGCGATAGCCGTGCGAGTACACCGAGGTCAGGCGCACGCCGTTCTGCGGACGCAGCGCGAGCTTGATCCGCAGGCGCGACACGTGGGTGTCGAGCGTGCGCGAATCGGGGCCGATCACGCGGCCCCACACCGCCTTCTCCATCATCTCGCGCGGCAGCAGCCGGCCCACGTTGCGGAACAGGAACAGCGCCACGTCGAACTCGCGCGGCGAAACGTCCAGCCGCGTGCCGTTCAGCGAGATGGTGCGCCCCACGGGGTCCAGCGCGTAGCCGCCAACCTCGATCATCTCGCTCTGCACCATCGCCTGCGGATAGGCGCGGCGCAGCAGCGCGCGCATGCGCGCCACCAGCTCGGCGCGGCGGATCGGCTTGGTCATGTAGTCGTCGGCGCCGGCGCCCAGCGCGGCCACCACGCTTTCTTCGAGCGGGCGGCTGGTGAGGAACAGGATCGGCAGGACGCGGCCCACGCGCTGGCGTATCCACGGCACCAGGTCGAGCCCGCTGATGTCGGGCAGCTGCCAGTCGAGAATCACGAGGTCGAAGGTGTCTTCGCGCAGCGCGCGCACGAAGGCGCTGCCGCTGCCATAGGTGGCGCACGCATAGCCCGCGTCTTCCACGATCTGCCGGATGAGTCCGGCCTGGCTGTCGTCGTCTTCTACCGAAGCAATTCTCATGGCTCTCTCTTGACCATCCCCGGTATCGTTACCGTGTCCAGCCATAGCGCCAAAGGATTCGGCGAAAGAGAAAGGCGACTGCAATGCGAAAACGCTCACAGGCATGCTGCCGGGCCAGCATCAGACCCCGCTAGCCTAGCGCAGCCATGCGCGGCAATTGTCACTAAATGTGAACGCCAAGGGGAACGCGCCAGGCGGGCGGCGGCGAGATGGCAGCAAGTCAACGGCAAGTCGACGATAGGGCGGCGTCCTGCAAGCGCCCGTCAGCGCCTGTCAGCAGGTTTCGTCGGCGGGATCGATCATCAGTTGCAGGCGGGCGGCCACGCCGGCCAGCCGCGCCTCGTCGCCGCTGCGCACCAGCCAGCCGGCGAAGGCGTCGGCCTGCGTGTCCCAGCACCACAGGACATGGCCGGCCGCGCGCAGGGAGGCCTGCGCGATCGTCATCAGCGCGGGCACGCCGTGGGCCGCGAGAAAGGCCGGCGCATGGGGGTCGGCCACGCCCCAGTCCACGCGCAGGCCGGCCCGCGCGGCCAGTTCCTGCACGCTGCGCACCAGCGCCGCGGCATCGTTCCACTCGACGTAGAAGCCGGCGCCGGCGGTGCCGGCGGCTTCGCTCAGCGGCCACAGCAACTGATGGCCTTCGCATCCCGGCCCGGCCTGCGCCAGCGCTTGCCGGAACGCGGTCCAGCAATGCTGCGCCGCGTCGCGGTCATGCAGGCACACCAGCAGGATCAACTCGCGCATGGCGTCCTGCGTTTCACTCGGGAGCTCAATCGTCATAGGCCTCTGGCGGGTCGGAACGGGGAAACTGCGCAGTGGTCGCGGGAACGGTCCCGCACACGGTTTGCCGCTGCGCAGCCGGCGATGCCCGGACGCCGGCGGCGATCGAGACCCGCTATTCTGACAAAGCTTGTAAGGTGGCGCCACTGCGCCCGCGCGGCTTTCCTGCATGACACAAACACCCCCCCAAAAAGCGGTTGCCAAGCGCGTGGTGGCTTTGATACGCTCGCCCCGTCGTCGCTGCGCAGCCATCTCCATGAGCAGCCGTTCCGACCGGCCCGCAGCCCCCGCGGCCGCATCCTGAACGGCCGGGCAAGTCCGAGCGCATGCAGGCACCTCCGGGCTGCCACTCGCCGCTGCCCTGCCCTGGCCGGCAGGCGGTGACCGGCGGCAATGCAGCGAGCGCAGTGCATCGAGCGGATTCTCCGCGCGTTGCCCCTCCTTCCCGTTCCTTGCGAGACCCGCGGCCACCGCGCCGCGCGAAAGCGTTCGCCCGCGCGGGCCGTTGCCGCAGTACAGTGTCGGCGCGCGGCACGCAGCGCCACGCCGGCGACACGGGCCTGACACCTGCGCGCCATACAAAGGCGGTAGCGCCAGGGCCGGGACCTGGGAAACAATGACGAAAACGCACTCTTGGCTCACAGCCGGGGAACACCTGCCATGCAATCCCTCCAAGCGTTCCAGAACATCAATCTCACTTCGCTGATGGATACCCTCGTCAGCCTCACCACCGCCTTCGTGCTGGGCGCGGTGATCGGCTACGAGCGGCAGATCCGGCAGCGCACCGCCGGGCTGCGCACCAACGTGCTGGTGGCGGTGGGCGCGGCCATCTTCGTCGACATGGCCAACCGCATGGCCGGGCACGAGGGCGCGGTGCGCGTGGTGGCCTACGTGGTGTCCGGCATCGGCTTCCTCGGCGCGGGCGTGATCATGCGCGAGGAAGGCAATGTGCGCGGGCTCAATACCGCCGCCACGCTGTGGGGCTCGGCGGCCATCGGCGCGAGCGCGGGCGCGGACCTGATCCTCGAGGCCACGCTCGGCTGCCTGTTCGTGCTGGCCGCCAACACGCTGCTGCGGCCCGTGGTGGACCGCATCAACCAGCAGCCGATGGACACCACCGCGGTGGAAGTCACCAACACCGTCTACGTGATCGCGCCGCGCGCCTCGCAGAAGCAGGCGCTGCAGTTGCTGGAGCGCACGCTGGAGACCGGCAACTACCCCACGCGCGACCTGGAGGTGCACGCCTTCGGCGATGCCGACGTGGAGATCGAGGCGGTGCTGACGTCCACCTCGATCGACGGCGACGTGCTGGACCGCCTGATGGCGCAGCTGGCCGAATCCGAGCATATCCACCAGGCCTTCTGGAGCCCCAGCACGACGGACTGAAGCCGCGGCCCGGCGGCGCTCGGGCAGGCGGAGGGGCAGGCGATCAGCGCACACAATCGGAGCGGGTCCGGTTGCAATGCGCGCATGGCATGGCATCCTTGCCGGCGACCGTGGACGGAGATCCCGGCGCGGTCCATGACAGACAAGACGAGGAGCCAATGAAAGTATCGAAGCCGTCCGCCGCCCGGGCGCCGCGCCTTGCGCGCCGCATCCTGGCCGCCGCCATTGCATGCCAGGCCGCCGCCGCGGCCATTCCCGCCACCGCCGCCACCGCCGCCGAGGCTTGGCCGTCCAAGCCGATCAAGGTGATCGTGCCCTACACGCCGGGCGGGTCCACCGACACCGTCTCGCGCATCGTCTTCGAAAAGGTCGCCGAGCGGCTCGGCCAGCCCGTCGTGATCGAGAACAAGCCCGGCGGCAATTCCACGCTGGGCACCTCGATCGCGGCGCGCGCCAAGCCCGACGGCTACACCTTCCTGTCGGTGCTGGCGGCGTACTCGGCCAACCCCAGCCTGTACTCGCACCTGCAGTACAAGCCGGGCGACCTGACGCCCGTCTCGCTGATGGCGGACCTGCCGCTGTTCCTGTTCACCAGCAAGTCCGTGCCCGCCACCACGGTGGCGCAGCTGGTGGACTACGGCCGCAAGAACCCGGGCAAGCTGAACTTCGGCTCCAGCGGCACGGGCTCCAGCGCGCATCTGGTGGGCACGCGCTTCGGCATGGTCAGCAAGATCGAGATGACCCACATCCCCTACAACGGCAGCGCGCCGATCCTGACGGACCTGATGTCGGGCAACGTGTCGATGGTGTTCGACCCGCTGCTGGTGCCGATGCCGCAGGCCAAGGCCGGCAAGATCAACGTGCTGGCGGTGGCCTCGGCCAAGCGCTGGCCGGGCGAGCCGAATATCCCGACGATGGAAGAGGCCGGCTTTCCCGGCTTCGTGATGAGCTCGTGGGCCGGGCTGGTGGCGCCGGCCGGCACGCCGCAGCCTGTCATCGACCGCATGTCGAAGGAGATCGCCGAGGCGGTGCGCTCGGCGGAGGTGCAGAAGAAGCTGGAGAACCTCGGCTTCATCGGCGTGGGCAGCACGCCGGATGCGTTCCGCAAGCTGATCGAGCGCGACTCGGCGCGCTACGCCGAAATCATCAAGGCGGCGAAGATCTCGCTCGACTGATCCGGCCCTCACGGCCCCTTCCTTCAACGGCCTGCTCGCGCAGGCCGTTTTTCATTTCCCCTTCCGTTTCCTCCGCGAGCGCTCCCGCGTGCCGCGTCGCGCGGTGCCTTGACAACCCTGGCCGGCCCTCCTATTCTCTCGCTTAAATTCCTTAAGTAAGATCATTGTTCTGTTATACAGAACACAAGAATCGGAGACAAGACCTGGGCGACGGCCCCGCGCCGCTGCCGCGCGCCGCGCTCACAGGCCAGTCGAGACACCTTTCCAACCGCATTCGCCGGCATCGCAGGACGCCTCCGCTCCCGGCGGCGGCGCCGCGCCACCGGCTCGACCATTCCACAGACGGAGACCCAATGAAGCGCTTCACCTCCCGCATCCGCGCCGCGCTGATGCTCGCCATGCCCGCCGCGCTGCTGGCCACGGCCGCCCTGCCCGCCGCCGCCGACAGCTATCCCAGCCAGCCGGTGCGGCTGGTGGTGCCGTTCCCGCCGGCCGGCGGCACCGACGTGATGGCGCGCCTGGTCTTCAACAAGGTGGGCGCGAGCACGCACTGGAACGTGGTGGTGGAGAACCGCGCGGGCGCGGGCGGCAACATCGGCATGGACGCGGTGGCCAAGGCGCGCCCGGACGGCTACACGCTGGGCATGGGACAGACCGCCAACCTCGCGATCAATCCCACGCTCTACCCGAAGATGCCGTATGACGCGGTCAAGGATTTCACCCCGGTGGCGCTGGTGTCGGCGCAGCCGCTGGTGCTGATCGTGCGCGGCGACGCGCCGTACAAGAACCTGGCCGACCTCGTTGCCGCCGGCAAGGCCAGGCAACTGTCGATGGCCTCGGCCGGCACCGGCACCGTGGGCCACCTGACCGGCGAGCTGTTCGCGCGCCGCACCGGCATCAAGATGCTGCACGTGCCGTACAAGGGCGCCTCGCCCGCGCTGACCGACCTGCTCGGCGGCCAGACCGATTTCTACTTCGCCACGCCGCCGATCGCGCTGCCGATGCTCAAGGGCGGCAAGCTGCGCGCGCTGGCGGTGACTTCCGCCAGGCGCCTGCCGCTGCTGGCCGACGTGCCGACCGTGATCGAAGGCGGCTACGCCGGCTTCCAGGCCGAGGACTGGAAGGCGCTGGTGGCGCCGGCCGGCACCCCGGCCGAAGTGGTCAGGCGCGTCAACGAAGCCGTCAACAAGGCCATCGCCGAGCCCGAGACCATCACCAGGATGCGCGAGGAAGGCAGCGAGCCGCGCGGCGGCACGCCGGCCGAGCTGGGCGCCTTCATCAAGGCCGAGAACGCCCGCTGGGGCACCATCGTGCGCCAGTCCGGCGCCAAGGTCGAGTAAGAAGCCGTTTCAAGAAGATCCTGGCGTGGTTGCGCGGCACGGCAAGTACGCTGGTACTGTCCGCGTCCGCGCGCCTGGCCAGGACCGCTTCGCTTCATCTTGCAACAACTTCCAAGCCGCCGCCGCGCGGCCCGCCCCCGACGAATCAAGCAACATGCAAAAACCGCTACGCCATATCCGCGTGCTCGACCTCACCAATGTGCTGGCCGGGCCGTTCTGCTGCCACCAGCTCGCCCACATGGGCGCCGAGGTCATCAAGGTGGAAACGCCGGGCACCGGCGACCTGGCGCGCCAGCTCGGCGCCGATGCCGAACTCAACCGCCGCCTGATGGGCGTGTCCTTCCTGGCGCAGAACCCGGGCAAGCGCTCCATCACCGTCAACCTCAAGCATGCGCGCGGCAAGGAAGTGTTCCGCAAGTTGGTGGCCAGCGCCGACGTGCTGGTCGAGAACTTCCGCCCCGGCGTGATGGCGCGCCTGGGCCTGGGTTTCGAGGCGCTCAAGCAGGTCAACCCGAAGCTGATCTACTGCGGCATCTCCGGCTTCGGCCAGGACGGCCCGCTGTCCGACCTGCCGGCCTACGACCAGATCATCCAGGGCATGTCCGGCGTGATGAGCATCACCGGCGACGCGCAGACCGCGCCCTACCGCGTGGGCTATCCCGTCTCCGACACCATCGGCGGCATCACCGCGGCGTTCGCGGTGGCCGCCGCGCTGGCGGACCACCAGCGCACCGACGGCTATTTCATCGACGTATCCATGCTCGAAGCCACGCTCGCCACGATGGGCTGGGTGGTCTCCAACTACCTGATCGCCGGCAAGACCCCGGCGCCGATGGGCAACGAGAACATGACAGCCAGCCCGTCCGGCACCTTCCACACCGGCGACGGCCTGCTCAACATCGCCGCCAACAAGCAGGAACAGTTCGAGGCGGTGTGCCGCGTGGTGGGCCGCCCGGAACTGGCCGCCGACGCGCGCTTCGCCGAGCGCCAGGCGCGCCTGGCCAACCGCGCCGAACTCACGCGCGCGCTCGAAGCCGAACTGGCGAAGAAATCCGCCGACCAGTGGTGGGCGCTGCTCAACGAGGCGGGCGTGCCCGCCGGCCCGGTCTACAGCGTGCCGCAGACGCTGGACCACCCGCAGATCAGCGGGCGCGGCATGATCGGCGACTTCGCCGACGTGCCCGGCGTGGGCCGCGACATCCGCCTGGTGCGCACCGGCTTCAAGCTCAACGGCGAGGCGCCCTCGGTGGATACGCCGCCGCCCGAACTCGGCCAGCACACCCGCGACATCCTCGCCCAGCTCGGTTATGGCGAGGCCGACATCGAAACCTTGCAACAGGAGCACGCCGTATGAGCGAATCCACCCAGGCCGGCAACCAACCCGGCATCGACGCGGGCCAGCGCCTGTCCCAGGACTGGTGGCGCACCGGGATCATCGACATGCAGCCCGGCGAGATCCGCTACCGCGGCTATCCGATCGAGCAACTGATCGGGCAGGTCTCGTTCGCGCAGATGATCTGGCTGATGCTGCGCGGCGAATTGCCGGGCCGCAAGCAGGGCGAGCTGCTCGACGCCGCGCTGATGTCGGCGGTGGACCACGGCCCGCAGGCACCCAGCATCGCCATCGCGCGCATGGCCGCGACCTGCGGCGTGGGCCTGAACAACGCGATGGCGTCGGCCGTGAACGTGCTCGGCGACGTGCACGGCGGCGCCGGCGAGCAGGCGGTGGAGCTGTACCAGGACGTGGCGCGCCGCATCGACGGCGGCCTGGCGCAGGCCGACGCGGTCAGGGCCGCGCTGGCGGACTACCGCGACGCGCACGGCAAGTTCGTCTCGGGCTTCGGCCACCGCTTCCACCCGCTCGACCCGCGCGCGCCGCGCCTGCTGGCGCTGGTGGAGCAGGCGGCGCGGGACGGCGTGGTCTCCGGGCGCTTCGCGGCCATCGCGCGCGCGGTGGAGGCGGAGCTGGGCGCGGGCCGCAGCAAGCCCATCCCGATGAACATCGACGGCGCCACCGCGGTGATCTACGCCGAACTGGGCTTTCCGGCGCCGCTGGCGCGCGGGCTGTTCTGCCTGTCGCGCTCGGTCGGCATCCTCGCGCATGCGTGGGAGCAGACACAGCAGGGCGGCCGCAACAAGGGGCCGATCCCGCGCCAGTACATCTGGACCTACGACGGCCCGCCGCAGCGCGACGTGCCGCCGGCGCGGGACTGACGACCGGCGCCGGCGCGGCGCTGGCGTGAAGCTAGCGGCTCGGCACGTGGGCGGAATCGCCCACGTCGCCCGGCACCGGCCGCGTGGCCGGCGCCATCCACGACGCCAGCGCGTAGCGGTCGCGGCCGAACTCCTTGGCCGCGTAAAGCGCGCGGTCGGCCGCCGCGAACAGCGAGCGCCACAGCCCCTCCGGGCCGGCCACGCCGCCGCGCAGTTCCGCCACGCCGATGCTGACGCTGGCAAACGCGGCCGGCGCGCCGGGCAGCGGGATCGCGCGGACTTTCTTGAGGATGCGGTTGGCCAGCGCGGTAGCCTGGCCTTCGTCGGTATGCGGGCAGAGAATGCAGAATTCCTCGCCGCCATAGCGGCCGGCCACGTCGGAGGCGCGCCGCGAGTTGTCGATGGCCTCGGCGATCAGCTTGAGCACGGTGTCGCCGGCATGGTGGCCGTTGCGGTCGTTGACCTGCTTGAAGTGGTCCACGTCGATCACCAGGCAGGACAAGGGCTGGCCGTGCCGCTCCCAGGCCGCGACCAGGCTGGTGGCGGCCTTGTCGAGCGCGCCGCGGTTGAGCAGGCGCGTCAGCGCGTCGAAGCGGGCGCCGCTTTCGTTGGCGGCGATGACCTGCTCGGTGGCCATCAGCGTGAAGCCGAACAAACCCAGCAGGGTCGCCGCCAGCGGCGCCAGCGTCAGCACGGCGCTGGCGTTGCTGGCGTAGAACGGGCCCGAGAACACCGTCCCCGCCAGGCCGGCGGCCACGCCGGCGAGCTGGTTCGCCAGATGCACCAGCGTGGCCAGCACCACCAGCGGCGCGCCGATGCTGCGCCGCGCGCCGTGCGCGTGGAGCAAGGTGAGCAGCGTCAGCGACGCCACCACCGCCAGGCAGCCGTAGCCGACCACGTGCAGGCGCGCGTAGCTGTCGGCCATGCCGGCGGCGCCGAGCAGCGCCAGCCCGGCCAGCGACACGCCCAGCGCCAGCGAGCGGTCCCACGGCGCCAGCCCGTAATAGACCCGCACGCCGCGATAGACCAGCAGGCGCCCGCCGATGTAGACCGCGGCCGCCACGGCGCTCACGTATACGTGCCGGGACGAGACATTGAAGGCCAGCGCCAGCCCGGCCGCCGACAGCAGCAGGTGCCCCACCGCCCACAGCCGCCCGGCCGGGCTGAGCCGCAGCGCGGCCAGCAGCCCCAGCGAGATGGCCAGCGTGCTGGCATACACCACCAACATGACGACAACTACCGCTTGCTGGTCTAACTGCACGGGAGTCCTTTGAAGATGCCGCGTTGCTGTTGGCGTTGAGGAGAGGGAAGGAAGGAAGGTCGGCGGCGATGCCGGCGCGATGGTGTAGTTGCCGCCGCGCGGACAAAATTTTCGCAAACGCGAATGATAACGTCCCCGGCCTGCGCCTGACACCCCCGACAAGCCGGGCGGAGACCACTTTCGGCAGGAACATTGACCGGCCGCAAGCCCGGCGCCCCGCTACCGGGCCCCGGCGGTGCCGGGCGGGAGGCAGGAACCGGCGCTTGCGGGCCTGGCGCGGCGCGGCGCCGGCGGCGAGGCTGGCGGTGGTTCGGGTGGCGCGTCGGGTGGCGCGTCAGGTGGCAATTCGGGCGGTAATTCAGGCCGGATAGGGAAAGCGGCCGCCCAGCGCCACCGTCAGTTCGCGTGCCGCATTCACCACATCACGGCGAAACGCCGGGTCGAACCGCGGTGTCGGGCAGGTCAGCGTCAGCGCGCCCTTGAGCTCGCCGTCCGGCCCGAACACCGGCGAGGACACGCCCGCGATGTCCGGCACGCGGTCGCCGACCATCTCGGCCACGCCTTCGTCGCGGATCTTCTGGTAAATCTCGCCGCGCGCGCCGCTGAACGCGCGCAGCACGCGGCCGCCGGCGCCGCGGTTGCGCGGCAGCAGGTCGCCGGCCTTGGCGTGGTCGCGCACCGGCTGCGGCGAATCGACGCGGTACAGGCACAGGCGGTGCTCGCCCTGGTCGATGTGGAACGCGGCGCTCTCGCGCGTGGCCTGCACCAGCTGGCGCAGCACCGGCATCACCACCAGTTCCAGCGAGAACGAGGCGGCGTACACCGCGTGCAGGCGCGCCACCTCGGGGCCCAGCCCGTAGCGGCCGTCTGGCTGGCGCAGGACCAGGCGGGCATGCTCGAGCGAGGCCAGCAGCCGCAGCAGCGTGCTCTTGTACAGGCCCGAGCGCTGCGCCAGCTCGACCAGCCCCAGCGTGGTGTCGCCCTGCCGGAAGGTGGAGAGCACGAACAGGGCGCGGTCCACGGCGATGGCGCCGCCCTCGGCGACGTGCTTGTCGGCTTCGGAAAGTTGCGCGGCTTTACGGGGCATCGATCGGCTTGCTCAATGGAAGGAATGGAAGGAATGGAAGGAAGCGGGGAAACGCCGTGGAGGCCGGACCAATGGATCAACGGACCGGTAAGCCGGCATGCGGCAGTTTCAGGCATTTCTTGGCATGGCGGTTCCACGGTACAGAACGCCACCGGCATTGTCAACGCGGCCCGGCCGGCCATGCCGCACCGCCGCACCGGCCTTTGCCGCGCCCGCGCCGGAAGCCGTCCCGCGCCGCCCGCCGGCCGGGCTGTCCTTGAATTGTCCCGGAAGTGATCTAGAGTGATGTGATGCACCATTTCGCCCGGCTGCGGCCATGCCCGGCAGGGCACCGCGACATGGCGCGCTTCATGCCACGACGCACGGCACGACGCGCGGCACGACTCACGCCGCGCGCATGTCACGACTTTCGTCACGCTTCACGTCACGATGGAGTAATCCAGCAATGGTTGGATTGAACGCACTGACCCGGGCCCGCCTTCAGCTTGCGCAAAACACGTTCCTCCACCCCTTCCGCCTTGCCGGTCGCGCCTGCCCTGACAGGGCCAGCGGCGGCAGCCGACACCCCTTTCCCGACGGCGCGCGCCGCGCGCCGCGCCCGGCACTGGACCAGGACCGATAGCCCAGCGCCCATTTCCGACGACGCCATCCGACCATCGCCTTGCAGCCAGTGCCAGGCCATGCCGGCCTCATGCCTGCCCGCCCGCTCTCCTGTCCGTGTGCCTGCCGGGCGCGGCCACGCTGCTTCAACCTTCCTGCCGCCCCGCGGCCCCAAGCCTGTCCATGCCCAGACTCCAGCGCACGCGCGTTCCTGTGTTGCCAGCCGGCCCCAGCCACCCCTATCGACTCCGAGGTTCTTCCATGCGCATCGAGCGGATTCCACTTCGCCATCTCGGCGCCGCGGCGATCGCCGCCCTCCTTGCCGCATGCGGAGAGAAGCCGGCCGCGCCGCCGCCGCCCCCGCTCGAAGTGGGCGTGGTCACGGTCAGGACCAGCACCGTGCCGGTGACGGTGGAGCTGCCCGGGCGCACCAGCGCCTTCCTGGTGGCGCAGGTGCGCGCGCGGGTGGACGGCATCGTGCTGCGCCGCGAGTTCACCGAGGGCGATGACGTCAAGGCCGGCGAGCGGCTCTACAAGATCGACCCGGCGCCCTACATCGCCGCGCTGAACAACGCCCGCGCCGCGCTGGCCAAGGCCCAGGCCAACGTCACCACGCAGAACGCGCTGGTCAGCCGCTACAAGGTGCTGGTGGCCGCCAACGCCGTCAGCAAGCAGGACTACGACAACGCCGTGGCCGCGCTGGGCCAGGCCCAGGCCGACGTGGCCGCCGGCAAGGCCAGCGTGGAGACCGCGCAGATCAACCTCGGCTATACCGACGTGATCTCGCCCATCACCGGGCGCAGCGGCCTGTCGCAGGTCACGCCGGGCGCCTACGTGCAGGCCAGCCAGGCCACGCTGCTGACCACCGTGCAGCAGCTCGACCCGGTCTACGTCAACCTGACGCAATCGAGCGTGGAAGGCCTGCGGCTGCGCCGCCAGGTCCAGGAAGGCAAGCTGCAGACCAGCGGCATCCACGCCGCCAAGGTCACGCTGCTGCTCGAGGACGGCCGCACCTACGCCGAGCAGGGCCGGCTGCAGTTCTCCGACGTGAGCGTGGACCAGACCACGGGCTCGGTCACGGTGCGCGCGATCTTCCCCAACAAGGACCGCGTGCTGCTGCCCGGCATGTTCGTGCGCGCGCGCATCGACGAAGGCGTCAACGACAAGGCGATGGTGGTGCCGCAGATCGGCATCACGCACGACCAGAAAGGCCAGCCGGTGGCGCTGGTGGTCGGCCCCGACAACAAGGTGTCGCAGCGCCAGCTCGTCACCAGCGCCACCTACGGCAACGGCTGGGTGGTGGAAAGCGGGCTGCAGCCCGGCGAGCGCGTGATCGTCAACGGCGTGGAGAAGGCCAAGCCCGGCATGACCGTCAAGCCGGTCGAGACCCAGGTGCCGGCGCAGCCCGCCTCGGGCGCGCAGGCGCAGCCGGCCTCCGCGCCGCCGGCCCCGTCCCCGGCTCCGTCCGCCCCCGCCTCCGCTCCGGCGCCCGCTGCGGCGCCCGCGTCCGCCGCGCAATAACAGGGAGCCTGCCTCATGGCAAAGTTCTTCATCGACCGGCCGATCTTCGCCTGGGTCATCGCCATCATCCTGATGCTGGCGGGCGTGGCGGCGACGGTGACGCTGCCGATCGCGCAGTACCCGACGATCGCCCCGCCGGCCATCCAGATCAGCGCCACCTACCCGGGCGCTTCGGCCAAGACGGTGGAAGACACCGTCACCCAGGTGATCGAGCAGCAGATGAGCGGCCTCGACCACCTGCTCTACCTGTCGTCGACCAGCGACGACTCCGGCACCGCCACCATCACGCTGACCTTCGCCGCCGGCACCAACCCCGACATCGCCCAGGTGCAGGTCCAGAACAAGCTGCAGCTCGCCACGCCGCTGCTGCCGCAGGTGGTGCAGCAGCTCGGTGCCAAGGTGACCAAGTCCAGCAGCAGCTTCCTGCTGATCCTGGCCTTCGTCTCGCGCGACGGCAGCATGAACCGCTACGACCTGACCAACTACGTCGCCTCCAAGATCCTCGACCCGATCAGCCGCATCGACGGCGTGGGCACGGTGACGCTGTTCGGCTCGCAGTTCGCCATGCGGATCTGGCTCGACGCCACCAAGCTCAACAACTACAACCTGACGCCGATCGACGTCAACAACGCGGTGCTCGCGCAGAACGTGCAGGTCGCCGGCGGCAGCCTGGGCGGCACGCCGTCGGTGCCCGGCCAGATGCTGCAGGCCACCATCACCGAGGCCACGCTGCTGCAGACGCCGGAGCAGTTCGGCAACATCCTGCTCAAGGTCAACACCGACGGCTCGCAGGTGCGCCTCAAGGACGTGGCCCGCATCGAGCTCGGCGGCGAGACCTACAACTACGACACCAAGTACAACGGCCAGCCGACCGCGGCCTTCGGCATCCAGCTCGCCACCGGCGCCAACGCGCTGAACACCGCCAAGGCGGTGCGCGCCAAGATCGCCGACCTGCAGCGCTACTCGCCGCAGGGCCTGGTGGTGGAATATCCCTACGACACCACGCCGTTCGTCACGCTGTCCATCGAGGAAGTGGTCAAGACGCTGATCGAGGGCATCGTGCTGGTGTTCCTGGTGATGTACCTGTTCCTGCAGAACCTGCGCGCCACGCTGATCCCGACCATCGCCGTGCCGGTGGTGCTGCTGGGCACGTTCGCGGTGATGGCGGTGGTGGGCTTCTCGATCAACACGCTGTCCATGTTCGGGCTGGTGCTCGCCATCGGCCTGCTGGTGGACGATGCCATCGTGGTGGTGGAGAACGTCGAGCGGGTCATGGCCGAGGAGGGCTTGTCGCCGCGCGACGCCACCCGCAAGGCG
>NZ_AQPL01000152.1:0-221 GCF_000395345.1 Cupriavidus sp. WS
CATGGCCGAGGAGGGCTTGTCGCCGCGCGACGCCACCCGCAAGGCGATGGAGCAGATCACCGGCGCGCTGGTGGGCGTGGCGCTGGTGCTGTCGGCGGTGTTCGTGCCGGTGGCGTTCTCGGGCGGCTCGGTGGGCGCCATCTACCGGCAGTTCTCGCTGACCATCGTGGCGGCCATGCTGCTGTCGGTGATGGTGGCGCGGACGTGTCAGGAATTTTGTG
>NZ_AQPL01000153.1:0-13913 GCF_000395345.1 Cupriavidus sp. WS
TCGCGCAGCGCGCGCTCGATCTCGGGCGAGAACGGCATGCCGCAGTTCAGGCGCAGGAAATGGTCGAAGCGGTTGGAATTGGAGAACATCACGCCCGGCACCACGCGGATGCCAGCCTTCAGGGCTTCGTCGAACACGGCCTCGGACGATACCGGCCCGGGCAGCTCCACCCACAGGTGCAGGCCGCCGTGCGGATCGGAGGCGCGCGTGCCGGCCGGGAAATCGGCTGCGATCGTCTGCGCCACCTGCGCGCGCTGGCCGCGCAACTGCTCGCGCAGGCGCCGCAGGTGGCGCTCGAACGCGCCCGAGCCCATGTAGTCCGCCAGCGCCATCTGCGCCAGCAGCTCGTTGGGGCGCGACTGGCTGTACTTGAGCATTTCCACGCGCGCCTGCCAGCGGCCCGCCGCGATCCAGCCCAGCCGCATGCCGGGCGCGAGCGTCTTGTGCAGCGAGGCGCAGTGGATCACGCCGCCGTCGCGGTCCCATGACTTGAGCGCCGCGGGCGGCGTGTCGCCGTCGGCCAGCGCGGAGAAGCAGTCGTCCTCGACCAGCGCGATGTCCCGCTGCGCGCACCACGCCACCAGCCGGGCCTTGTTGTCGTCCGGCATGATGCAGCCGAGCGGGTTCTGCAGGTTGGGCACCACCACCACGGCGCGGATGTTGTCGTAGGTCTGCGCGGCCAGTTCCAGCGCCTCGAGCGAGATGCCGGTCTGCGGGCTGCTGGGGATCTCCAGCGCGCGCATGCCCAGGCTCTCCAGGATCTGCAGCAGGCCGTAGTAGGTCGGCGACTCCACCGCGATCACGTCGCCGGGGCGCGCCACCGCGCGCAGCGCGAGGTTGAGCGCCTCCGTGCAGCCGTGCGTGACGAGGATGTCCTCGGGCGCCACCGTGATGCGCGACAGCAGCGCGTGCCGCGCCAGCACCGCGCGGAAGGCGGGGTGCCCGCCGGCATCGGCGGCCGTGCCGAACAGCTGCGGGTGGCGCCGCAGCGCGCGCGCCGCCGCGTCGCGCAGCGCCTGCGCCGGGTAGAGCGAGGGCGCGGCGCAGGCGCCGGCGAAATTCACCGCCACCGGGCGCTGGCGCCCGCGCGCGGTGATGGCCGAGATGCGCTCATGGATGCCGACGTACTGCGCCGGGTCCGGCAGCGTGGCCGCCGGCTCGGCGATCGGCGCCAGCGGCTTGTGCGGCGCGCGCGCCGGGGGCCGCACGAAGTAGCCCGAGCGCGGCCGCGCTTCGAGCAGCCCGTCGCTTTCCATCTGCCGGCAGGCCTGCAGTGCGGTGGACAGGCTCACGCCGTGCAGCTCCATCAGCGTGCGCACCGACGGCACGCGGTCGCCCGGCTTGAGCGTGCCGGCCTCGATGGCATGGCGGTAGTGCTGCGCGAGCTGGCGGTAGAGCGGGGCGGAATCCATGCGGCATGGTGGCGCGGCGGCGGCCTGCGCAACAGATACAGATGCGGGGGTTCTGTATCGTAACAGATGGCCTGCGTGTGTTCTGTTATGGTCCGCCCCGCGCGGGCGTGTGCCTGTTTCGTCCCGGCGCCGGCCGATAGTCTGGAGCCCTGTCCATACCGCAGGAGCCGCACCATGCCGGGCTACCGTTCCGACCCTTCCGATCTCATGCAGCCGACCGCGCCGGTGATGCCGGCCACGCCGGCCGCCGCGCCGCAGGCGCAGATGCTCGACCTCGAAACCAGCCGTGTGCTACGGTTCCATGCCAAAGCCGGCACCACGCTGCACGTGCTGGAGGGCGAGCTTGCCGTGTCCGGCGCGCCGCGCTGGCTGGCCGGCACGGTGTGGCGGCAGCCGCAGCGCCTCGCCGCGGGCAGCATGGTGGTGCTGCCCGCGGGCTGGGTGGAGGTGCTGGCCACGCGCGCCGCCACGCTGCGCCTGCACGCGCCCGCCGCGCGGCCGTGGCCGCGCTGGCTGGCCCGCTGGCTGTCCCTGGCCGCGCCGGCCAGCGCATCGCAATGTTTTCACGGAGAGCAACACAAATGAGCGAACTGGCAATTTCCTATGACGACGTGGCCGCGGCCCACCGGCGGCTGGAGGGCGTGGCCCACCGCACGCCGGTGATGACCTCCACCTATGCCGATGCGAACAGCGGTGCCGAGCTGTTCTTCAAGTGCGAGAACTTCCAGCGCATGGGCGCGTTCAAGTTCCGTGGCGGCTACAACGCCATCGCGCAGTTCACGCCGGCGCAGCGCAAGGCGGGCGTGATCGCGTTTTCCTCGGGCAATCACGCGCAGGCCATCGCGCTGTCGGCGCGGCTGTTCGGCGTGCGCGCGGTCATCGTGATGCCGCAGGACGCCCCGGCCATCAAGATCGCCGCCACGCGCGGCTACGGCGGCGAAGTGGTGCTGTACGACCGCTATACCGAGGACCGCGAAGCCATCGGCCGGCGCCTGGCGGAAGAGCAGGGCCTGACCCTGATCCCGCCGTACGACCACCCGCACGTGATGGCCGGGCAGGGCACGGCCGCCAAGGAGCTGTTCGAGCAGGCCGGCCCGCTCGACGTGCTGATCACCCCGCTCGGCGGCGGCGGGCTGCTGTCCGGCTGCGCCGTGGCCGCGCGCGCGCTCAACCCGGACTGCCAGGTGATCGGCGTCGAGCCGGAAGCCGGCAACGACGGCCAGCGCAGCCTGCGCAGCGGCAAGATCGTCCATATCGACACGCCGGAGACGCTGGCCGACGGCGCCCAGACCCAGCACCTCGGCAACCTCACCTTCCCGGTGCTGCGCAGCCTCGTGGACGACGTGGTGACGGTCAGCGACGCCGAGCTGGTCGAGGCGATGGCGTTCTTCGCCGGCCGCATGAAGATGGTGGTCGAGCCGACCGGCTGCCTGGGCGCGGCGGCGGTGTTTTCCCGGCGGATCGACGTCGGCGGCAAGCGCGTCGGCGTGGTGCTCTCGGGCGGCAACGTGGACCTGGCGCGCTTCGCCTCCCTGCTGCAGGCGGCGCGGCCGTAGGCGGCGGCCCCGGCGGCGCTCAGGGCTGCGCGTCGCGGGCGCTCAGCAGGCCGTGCGCGACCATGTCCAGCGCCGGGCGCGTGTCGCCGTTCTTGTCGGTCCAGACCTTGGGCGTGAGGCTGCCCGACAGCGCCACCGATTCGCCGTCCTCGAGCGCCAGCAGCGCGGCGCGCACCTTGTCGGCAAACGCGATCACGTTGACGATCACGGTATCGCCGTCGCCGGCCGTGGCCTTGAGCCGGGCGGTGACGAACAGGCTGCCGCCCTGGCCGCTGCGTTCGCTGGCGTGGCCGTGCAGGCGGCCGCTGACTAGTCCGTCGATCATGGTGTTCCTTGCTGTCATGGGAGTGGCCGCCGTCGCTGAGTTCGCCGCCGGGGTGCGGAAGATCTCATAATTTCGCCGCCGCGGGGCGAAGAATGCGGGGCCGGGGCCGAAAAACTATAAAATTGCGGTCCGGCCAGCCCGACGCTCAACCAGAGTGCAGTCCACGCCCCACGCGGGGCCGACCCACCGGCCGCAGAATTCCAGGTTCCCATGCTACGTCTAAGTGAAGTCAAACTCCCGCTCGACCATGCCGCGAGCGATCTCGAGGCCGTGGTGCGCGCACGCCTGGCCGAGCTCGGCGTCAAGGCCGATGGCTTGGTCGGGTTCACCGTGTTCCGCCGCGCGCACGACGCGCGCAAGCGCTCCGACATCAAGCTCACCTACATCATCGACATCGAGGTCAGGGACGAGGCCGCGGCGATCCGGCGCATGGCGGGCAAGCCCAACTGGAGCGTGACGCCGGACATGGCCTACCGCTTCGTGGCGCAGGCGCCGGCGCAAGGCACCCGGCTGCGCCCGGTGGTGATCGGCATGGGCCCGTGCGGGCTGCTGGCCGGGCTGATCCTGGCGCAGATGGGTTTCCGTCCCATCATCCTGGAGCGCGGCAAGGAAGTGCGCGAGCGCACCAAGGACACCTTCGGCCTGTGGCGCAAGAGCGTGCTGAACCCCGAGTCGAACGTGCAGTTCGGCGAGGGCGGCGCCGGCACCTTCTCGGACGGCAAGCTGTACAGCCAGATCAAGGACCCGCGCCATCTCGGGCGCAAGGTGCTGGACGAGTTCGTCAAGGCCGGCGCGCCGGAAGACATCCTTTATCTCGCGCGCCCGCACATCGGCACCTTCCGGCTGGTCAGCATGGTGGAGAAGATGCGCGCCGAGATCTTCGCGCTGGGCGGCGAGATCCGCTTCGAGACGCGCGTCGACGATTTCGACATCGACAACGGCAAGCTGCGCGGCCTCCGGCTGCACGGCGGCGAATACCTCGAAGCCGACCACGTGGTGCTGGCCGTGGGCCACAGCGCGCGCGACACGTTCCAGGTGTTGCACGACCGCGGCGTGTTCATGGAAGCCAAGCCGTTCTCGCTGGGCTTTCGCATCGAGCACCCGCAGGGCCTGATCAACCGCAGCCGCTTCGGCAAGTTCGCCGGCAACAAGCTGCTCGGCGCGGCCGACTACAAGGTGGTGCACCACGCCAGCAACGGGCGCGCGGTCTACAGCTTCTGCATGTGCCCGGGCGGCACCGTGGTGGCGGCGGCGTCCGAGCCGGGCCGCGTGGTCACCAACGGCATGAGCCAGTATTACCGCGCCGAGCGCAACGCCAATGCCGGCATCGTGGTCGGCATCACGCCCGAGGACTATCCCGGCGGCCCGCTCGCGGGCATCGCGTTCCAGCGCCACTGGGAAGCGCGCGCCTTCGCGCTGGGCGGCAGCAACTACAACGCGCCGGCGCAACTGGTCGGCGACTTCATCGCGCGCCGGCCTTCGACCGCGCTCGGCTCGGTCGAGCCGTCGTACAAGCCGGGCGTCACGCCGACCGACCTGTCCACCGCGCTGCCCGAGTACGTGACCGAGGCCATCCGCGAGGCGCTGCCCGAGCTCGACAAGAAGATCGCCGGTTTTGCCATGCACGACGCGGTGCTGACCGGCGTGGAGACGCGCACTTCGTCGCCGCTGCGCATCCGCCGCGACGACAGCTACCAGAGCATCAACGTGGCGGGCCTGTACCCGGCCGGCGAGGGCGCCGGCTACGCGGGCGGCATCTACTCGGCGGCCATCGACGGCATCGAGGTGGCCGAGGCCGTGGCGCTGAGCATCGTCAACGGCGCCTGAACGTGCGGCGCCGGCTCAGGCCGCGCGCGCCAGCCACGCGGCGGCACCCAGCCCGGCCGCGCGCCCGCTGGCGAAGCAGGCGGTCAGCAGGTAGCCGCCGGTGGGCGCTTCCCAGTCCAGCATCTCGCCGGCGCAGAACACGCCCGGCACGGCGCGCAGCATCAGTTGCGCGTCCAGCGCCTCGAACGTGACGCCGCCCGCGCTGCTGATGACCTCGTCGAGCGGGCGCGCGCGCAGCAGGCGCAGCGGCAGCGCCTTGAGCGCGGCGGCCAGCCGCGCCGGATCGGCGAACTCTTCCTTCGACAGGCATTCGCGCAGCAGCCCGGCCTTGACGCCGGTGATGCCGAGCCGGCTCTGCAGATGGCTCGACAGCGAGCGCGCGCCGCGCGGGCGCAGCACCGCCTCGGCCACGCGCTGCGCGCTCAGGCCGGGCGCGAGGTCGAGCTCGATCACGGCTTCGCCGGTGCTTTCCAGCAGGTCGCGCATCGGCGCGCTGAGCGCATAGACCAGGCTGCCTTCGATGCCGCCCGCGGTGACGACGAACTCGCCCTGGCGATCGTGCCGGTGGCCGTCGCGGTCGCGCAGGCCGATCGCCACGGCCTTGACCGGCTGCCCCGCGAAGCGCGTGCCGAAGTGCTCGCTCCAGGCCACGTCGAAGCCGCAGTTGGCGGGGCGCAGCGGCGCCACCTCGACGCCGCGCGCGGCCAGCAGCGGCACCCACACGCCGTCCGAGCCGAGCCGCGCCCAACTGCCGCCGCCGAGCGCCAGCACCGTCGCCGCCGCGTGCACGCGCAGTTCGCCCTCGGGCGTGGCGAAGCGCAGTTCGTGCGCCGCGTTGTCAGTCACGTTGTCCGTCGCCTCGTCCACCCAGCCGAGCCAGCGATGCCGCATATGGAAGCGCACGCCGGCCTCGCGCAGGCGGTGCAGCCACGCGCGCAGCAGCGGCGCGGCCTTCATGTCGGTCGGGAAGACGCGGCCCGAGCTGCCGACGAAGGTCTCGATGCCCAGGCCGTGCACCCATGCGCGCAGCGCCTGCGCATCGAAGCCGGCCAGCAGCGGCGCGATCCGCGTGCCGCGGCTGCCGTAGCGCGCGAGGAACGGCTCGGCCGCTTCCGAGTGCGTGAGGTTCATGCCGCCGCGCCCGGCCATCAGGAACTTGCGGCCCACCGAGGGCATGGCGTCGTACACGTCCACGCGCCAGCCGCGCGCGGCCAGCGCCTCGGCCGCCATCAGGCCCGCGGGGCCGCCGCCGATCACGGCGACGCTGGCGGAGGAGGGGGAGACGGCGGGTGCGGGCATGTGGGAATCCGGGGACGGGCGGCGGGGGAGGGCGGAACGGATTATATAGGGCGCCATCTCCGCCGGCGGCTGATAAGATCCGGCCCTCGACTTCATCGATACGCGCATCCACGCGCACCGCCATGACCACGCCGCTGCCCGCCCCGGCCTTCCGCCTTGCCACGCGCCTTGCCACGCGCCGCCTGCTGGCGAGCCTCGCGCTCGGCCTGCTCTGCGCCGCGCCGCCCGCGTTCGCGCAGGAAACCGCGCAGGGGCTGCAGGACAAGGCCATGCGCGGCGACTTCCTGTCCCAGCGCAACCTGTCGTATTGCCTGCAGTCCGGCTGCCTCGGACTGGAGAAAGACCGCGTGCGCGCCTGCGCGTGGCGCAAGGTGATCCTGCTGTCCGGCGACCGCCATGTGACCGACCTCGACACCGCCAATCTCGAATACGTCTGCGGCAAGCTGAGCGCGGCCGAGCGCGAGTCGGCCATGCGCCAGGCCGACGCATTGGCCAGGCAGATCCAGGGGCAGCGCCGCTGAGCGGCGGCGCGCGGGGCCGGCGCTAGAATGGCGGTTTCGCGCCGCCAGCCATCGTCATGACTTCTGCCCCGCCGTCCACCGAAACCGTCCTGCACGCCACCCGGCAATGGCTGGAGCGCGCCGTGATTGGCCTCAACCTGTGCCCGTTCGCCAAGTCCGTGCACGTGAAGCGGCAGATCCGCTACGCGGTCAGCGGCGCCACCGACGCGGAAGGCGTGATGGCGGACCTGGAGGCCGAACTGAAGCTGCTGGCCGAGGCCGACCCGGCCGAGATCGACACCACGCTGCTGATCCTGCCGCACGCGCTGGCGGACTTCCTCGACTACAACGACACGCTGTATTTCGCCGAGCGCCTGCTCAAGAGCCTGCGGCTGGCCGGCACGCTGCAGATCGCCAGCTTCCATCCGCACTACCAGTTCGAGGGGAACGGGCCGGACGACATCGAGAACTACACCAACCGCGCGCCCTATCCGATCCTGCACCTGCTGCGCGAAGCCAGCATCGCGCGCGCGGTGGCGGCCTTCCCGGACGCGGCGGACATCTACGAGCGCAACGAGCAGACCATGCGCCGGCTCGGCCTGGCCGGCTGGCAGGCGCTGATGCGCGACTGAGCGCGACTGAGCCGGGCGCGGCGCGTCAGTTCGTCACTGCGCTACCGCGCAGGCATCCTCGCTGTGCTCGCCGGTATAGAAGCGCCCCGACATTTCCTCCAGCCCCAGCGTTTTCAGCACCTCGTTGAGGCGCTCGGCGGGCCGGCGGCGCGGCAGGTCCTTGTACTGCGCGATGATGAGCTCGTTCTTCATCGAGTGCTCCCAGCCCACCAGCTCGGTCACGCTGACCTGGTAGCCGTGCGCTTCCAGTTGCAGGCAGCGCAGCACGTTGGTGACCTGGCTGCCGAACTCGCGCGTGTGCAGCGGGTGGCGCCAGATCTCGGTAAGCGGGCTGGCCAGCGCGCGCGCCTTGTTCCTGCGCAGCACGCCGGCCACCTCGGCCTGGCAGCAGGGCACCACCACGATGTACTTCGCGTGCCTTTCCAGCGCGAAGCGGATGGCGTCGTCGGTGGCCGTGTTGCACGCATGCAGCGCGGTGACGATGTCGATGGTGGCCGGCAACTGCGGCGAGGCGATCGAGTCCGCCACCGACAGGTTGAGGAAGGACATGCCCGCGAAGCCCAGCCGCGCGGCCAGTTCCTGCGAGGTGCGCACCAGTTCCTCGCGTGTCTCGATGCCGTAGATGCGCGAGCCGTCGAGATGGTCCTTGAAGAACAGGTCGTACAGGATGAAGCCCAGGTAGGACTTGCCCGCGCCGTGGTCCACCAGCGTCACGTCGGGATGGTCCTGCTTGAGGTCCTGCAGCAGCGGCTCGATGAACTGGAACAGGTGGTAGACCTGCTTGAGCTTGCGGCGGCTGTCCTGGTTCATCTTGCCGTCGCGCGTGAGGATGTGCAGCGCCTTGAGCAGCTCGACGGACTGGCCGGGACGGATTTCGTGCGGGCTGGCCGCCGCTGCGGCGGGCGTCTTCGACGCCGGGGACTTCTGGGCCATCTGGGGAACCTGGAAAAACGGGGTGGGCGCCGTCGGCGCCAAAGCGGCAGTTTACCGAAAGTCGCCCGCGCCCGGGCGGAGTGACGCCGGCGCCGCAGGCGGCGGCGCGCCTACAGCAGGCAGTAGTCCACCGGTGCCAGCGGCGGCGGCAGGTCGGTTTCGCCGAGCGCTTCCTTGATCGTGATCTCGATGGCGCGGCACATCGCGTCGAGCGGCAGGTCGTTGGGCGAGGTGCCGAACGGCTCTTCCAGCTCGTCGCCGAGCGCGTCGAGGCCGAAGAACGTGTAGGCCACCAGCCCGACCACGATCGGCGTGAGGAAGCCGGTGGTGTCGACCAGCCCGAACGGCAGCAGGAAGCAGTAGAGATAGGCGGTGCGGTGCAGCAGCAGCGTGTACGAGAACGGGATCGGCGTATTGCGGATGCGGTCGCAGGCCACCGCGGTGGCGGTCATGGCCGACAGCGTGCCGTCGATCGCCACCGCCAGGCACGGGTCCACGCGTCGCTGCCGCACGCACTGGCCCAGATCCTCGCCCATGCGCATCATCAGCAGGGCCGGGGCGTTGGTGCTGCCGGCGAGCGCTTCGTGCTCGGCGGCGGCCAGCCACGCGCGGTCGATGCCGGCATCGGCGCGGTTGCCGCGCAGGCGGTTGCGCAGCGCGCAGGCGAAGGCGATGGCGCGCAGCAGCATGCGCCGGCGCACCGCGCCGGGCTCGGCCGGCGCATGGCCCGGCGCGGCGTCGCCGAGCAGGCTCATGCACTGCCGCGCGAGGTCCTGGCTGCGCACCACCAGCTCGCCCCACAGCTTGCGTCCTTCCCAGAAGCGGTCGTAGGCGGCGGTATTGCGAAAGCCCAGGAAAATGGCCAGCGGCAGCCCGATCAGCGAGAACGGGATGGCCGTGAGCGTGACCTTGTGCTGGAAGAAGGCGCCGTGGGTGACGGTGACGGCCACGGCGAGCAGCAGGTTCACCAGCAGCACGCGCCAGATGCGCGACAGGATCGAGCCTCGCAGGACCAGGAACAGCCTGAGTCCCGATGGGCGGTCTCGCACGATCATCTGGTCTTCCCCTTTTTTGTTGCGGTGCGGCGTTGCGCGAATGGGCAGGAGTTTACCTTTTGCCCGACCGCGAGGCTCAAGTTTTCCCCGAAACAGCCGTTGGTGTAGTGCGCGCTAGAAAGAACATAGATCAGCAGCGCGCAGTGCCTGCCATCAATCGCATGCCCGCCGCGCACGGCCAACATGGCCAAATTGGCGAATTTGGCCAGCAGAGGCTTCCTCGCCGCGAGGCGGGGGCGGGGCGGGATTGCGCAGGGCGCGGCGGTCTGGACCGCGCGCCCGCCAACGATCCATCGGGGGAAAGACGGAATGGAAAGCCGGGGAGAACACCCAGTCAGCGCCGCGGATGGCGCAACGCAAAACACAGCGGAAAACACAGCGGAGAATGCGGTGGAAGGCGCGGCGGAAGGCGCGGCGGAAAGCGGCCTGCGGATCCGCCTCGACGAGGCCACGCGGCATGTGCACGCCGCCTTTGCCGCGGTGCCGGGCCGGATGCCGCCGGACCGCGCCGCGCTCGAGGAAGCGCTGGCCGCGGCCGGCTGGCGCGGTGCCCGGCTGGACACCGCCACGGTCGGCAATTTTCTCTCGCAATGCCAGCGCGCCACCGAAGGCGCACCGGTGGAAGCGCTGATCGGCGAGGTGACGGACGGCTATTTCGAGATCGACGTCAGCGCCGACAGCCTGAGCGTGCGGCTCAACCTGCTGCCGGCGCAGGGCGGGCGCGACGTGACGCGCGACGCGGTGCGCGCGGCGCTGGCCGAGCGCGGCATCGTGGCCGAGGTCGACGCCGCCGCGCTGCGCGGCGCCTTCGAGGCGGGCGCCTGCGAGGGCCTGGAGATCGTCGCCGGGCGCGCGCCGCTGCCCGGCACGCCGGCGCGCTTCGAAAGCCTGCTGGCGCCGCGCAAGCCGCTGGTGGAAGAAGACGACAGCGGCCGCATCGACCTGCGCGATCTCGGCACGCTGCTGCTGGTCAACCCGGGCACGCCGCTGATGCGCCGCATCCCGGCGCGCCAGGGCACGGACGGCCTCGACGTGTTCGGCAAGGTCGTGCCGGCGCCCGAGGCGGAAGACCCGCCCTACGCCGACGGCCTGACCGGCGTGGTGCCAGACCCCGCCGATCCGCAGGTGATGCTGGCGGCCATCTCCGGCTCGCCCGCGCTGCTGCCGCACGGCGTGTCGGTCAGCCCGGTGGTGGACGTGGAAGCGGTGGACATGCATTCGGGCAACGTCACCTTCGACGGCACCCTGCGCGTCAACGGCGACATCAAGACCGGCATGACGGTGCGCGTGACCGGCGACGTCATCGTCAGCGGCACCATCGAGGCCGCCCACGTGGAGGCGGGCGGCGACGTGGTGGTCAAGGGCGGCATCATCGGCAAGGCCGAAGGCCCGCACCCGGCCGGCGACGGCGCGGCGGCGCTGGCGAGCGTGCGCTGCAAGGGCCGGCTGCACGCGCGCTTCATCGAGAGCGCGGTGGTCGAGGCCGGCACCGACGTCACCGTGGAAAGCGGCATCCGCCAGAGCGAGGTGGCCGCCGGAAATGCCGTGTTCGCCGGCCCCAAGGGCGGGCAGGGCAACATCACCGGCGGGCGCATCCGCGCCAAGACGATCGTGCGCACCGCCACGCTCGGCGCGACCGCCGGCACCGCCACCGTCGTGCAGGTCGGCACCAATCCCTATGCCGAGGCGGAAAAGGCCGAGGTCGAGGCGCAGCGCCGCCAGATCGACGCCGAGCAGGCCAAGGTGCAGCAGCTGGTCAGCTTCTTCGCCAAGCATCCGGAGAAGGCTTCCGGCGACCTGCGCGAGAAGGCGCGCGCCACCCTGTTCAAGCTGACGCGGGACGCCATCGGGCTGGACGCGCGGCTGGCGAAGCTGGCCGAGCAGCTGCACCCGGCGCCCGACGCGGTGATCGAGGTGAGCCGGCGCATCCACGGCGGGGTGGTCGCGCATATCGGCCAGAAGTCGCTGAAGATCATGGAAGACAAGCCGGGCGGCCAGTTCCGCATGGTCGAGGGCCGCGTCACGCTGGTCTGACCCGCGCCGGCGCCAGGGACCGCCCGCGTTGCCGGGCGGTTTTTTTTTGCGCGCCGCGCGCCCGCCCGCGTGGCCGGCTGTGGCGGTGCGGCGTTTCGCCGCGGTAGCGCGCCGGTACGTGCCGGTAGCGCGCCGGTAACGCGCGGCGGAACACGTTACGTGACGCGTAACACGCGGGAACGCGCCACCATGCGCGCCATCCCGTCATCCCAGATTTTCCGATTCCCGCAGATCCTTGCCAGGCAAGGGTTTGCGGGCGGCGCCGCGCGTCCGGCCGGGCCGGCGGAACCGGCGCCGGCGCCTGGCATGTGCCTTGCGATCTCTCTGCATCATCGGGCGTCCGCCGCTGGCGCCATCCGGATCACAGAGCACAGAGCAGAGGAGCAATCATGGATATGGCACTCACCGCACGCGCCAACGTCGACAGCATCATCCCGCGCGGGCTCGCCTCGGCCCGGCCGCAGTGGCAGGGCGTGCGGCCGCAGAGGGCCGCGCACGACGCGGCGCCCGTGCGCGCGGTGGTGATCGACGAATGCGCGCTGCTGCGACTGGGCCTGAGCCGCATGCTCGAGGCCATGCCCGGCGTCGCGCGCGTGGAAAGCGTGGACCCGGACGAGCTGCCGGGGCACGCCGGCGCCATCAGCGAGGCCGAGCTGCTGGTCTTTGGCATGCCGCAGGACGTGACCAGCGGCTGGCGCATGCTGCGCCAGTTGCGCAGCATGCTGCCGACGCAGCGCGTGCTGCTGCTCTCGGACAATATGTGGCTGCACATGCCGCCGCCGGAAATGGGCTACGGCATCTGCTGCTGCCTGCCCAAGACGGCCGCGCTGGTGACGCTCGAAGCGGCCATCGCCAGCATGCTGGAGGCGCAGGTCCTGGCGGCGTGAGGCGCGCGCCGGCGCGCCGGCACGGGCGGTAGCCGTCACGGCCACCACCCGCGCGGCGGATTTGCGGAAATTTCTGGATACCTGTTCGGAAGCGGCTGATTGGTCGGGACCGTTCTACTGGCTACAGTAGCTTCGTACCGCTCTCTCCCCGGGGGTGGTATTCCCGATGAGGGTCCATCCCTTGGCCCTCCTTCCGTAGCGCCGCATGCTTCTGCATGCGGCGTTTTTTTTACCGCGTTCTCGCATCACGCGCGCCGGGCGCACGCCGGGCACGTTCAGGCCGGCGCGGCGCCCGTGGCGATCTCCGCGCCGCGCGTCGCGGCGCGCCACGACGCGCGGCTGTCGCGCTCGGTCAATTCGCCGCGCATCCCGCGCATTCCGCGCACGTCGTGCGTTTCGTGCGTTTCGCGCATCTCGCGTGCATCGGCAAAGTCGGCGGCGTCGAGCCATACCGACAGGAAGGCGCCCATCGCGTCGAGCAGGGTGTCGGAGTTGATGCCGGTGGGGCCGCCCACCTTCGGGCAGATCACCAGGCGCGTGCCTTCGTGCGAGTACACGCGCAGCGTCTTCACCAGGTCGGCCGGCTGCAGGCGATGCTCCGAGCAGGGCACGCCCTGGAAGCCGAGCGCCAGCAGGAATTCCTCTTCCTCGGCCTGTCCCGTGCACAGGATCACCTTGGGCCGCATGCGGCGGCGCAGCTCGGCGATGAAGCGGAAGCGCCCGCCCTGGCGGCAGAAATCCACGTAGCGCCAGTTCGGGCTCAGGTAGGGATTGCGCCGGAAGGTCTCGATCTGCGAGAGGTCCATGTGCTGCGGCTTGGGCAGCGGGTAGAGGTTGAGCTTGAATTCCCAGCCGCCGGGCGCGTAGAGATGCCGCTCGAAATACGCACGCCAGTCCAGGGCCGGTATCGTCTCGCGCAAGGTGGCCGCGCGCGTGGCCGCCATGATGCGGGCCAGGCGCTGGTGCGTCTGCCAGCGCGGCATGTCGTGGCGATGGCGCTCGCGGAAGGCCGCGTCCCATGCCGGCGGCTCATGCGCGGGCGCCACCGCCGCGCCCGCGGCCAGCAGATGCGGCTCCTTGTCGCAAAGCCAGATCGCCGCACCGATGTTCCCGCCCTCCATGCCGGCGTATGACGAGAAATATGCGTCCAGCTCCTCGCTGCTGAAAATCGATGCCATTGGATGTCTCATTGATGCAAGCTCGCCATTCCCGCTCCCCGGTGTCTCTGCTGGACATATGGGGTTCCCGTTCTGCCGTCGGCGGCCGGCCGGGAAGCCGGCGCACGACGTTCTGCCGTCATGCATGCGCAATCGCCGTGCCACCGGCGCGGCGCGGCGTCCGCGGGCGCGCGGGCGGGCCTCGCCGCGCGCCCGCGGCCAGGCCGCAAGCCGCGCCGCGCAAGGGTTTGCGGGGAACGGGACAAGGCCGCGGACGGGCACGGCGGCGCGGCGGG
>NZ_AQPL01000154.1:0-1117 GCF_000395345.1 Cupriavidus sp. WS
GGCGCGGCGGGCGCGCGCGCGCCGTGCCGCCGCGGCGTTACGCGTTACGTAACGCCGGCGCGGCGCGGGAACATCGCGAACGGGGCGCCGCCCGCGCCTACCAGACCCGTATCCGGATCTGCAGGGAGATGCAGCCGTCGACCTTGCCCCTGATCGTCGGCACGTAGATCAGGGTCGCGCCCACGCGGCCGTACTCGATGCCGATCACCGGCGCCGCCATCGGCGACCAGCCGCCGTTGTTGACGTCGGGATAGCCGCGTATCGCGCCGGCCGTGGCGCCGATCCGCAGCGGCCCCAGATGCAGCGGCTGCCAGGCCACCGTGGCGTAGGTCGAGTGGCGGCGCACGCTGTTGCGGTACTCGCCGGCGGACAAGGTGAAGTCCTCGCTGACGCGCACGTCGGCGCCGAACCCCCAGTTGTACGCGTTGTAGTGCGCCGCGCGCTTGAAGTGGTAGGAGAGCAGGCCCGGGTTTAGCCAGACCTGCGGCCAAGCTTGCGGCCGGGCTTGCGGCGAATCCGCCGGCGCGGCCGGCGGCGATGCCGTGGGCAGCTCCGCCGCGGGCGCTGCGATGACTGGAGGCACGGCATCATCCGCGCGCGCCGGGGCTGCTGCCAGTGAGGCACATATGGCAAGCAGCGCGAGGCAACCGCGCGGAAAAAGGCAACAGCTCGCCGCGCCAGGGAATGGACAAGCATCCATGGCCGCTTCCTTTGTTCTTGTTGTGGCTGGGACCGGCGTGGCGCGCGCAAGGCGCGGGCGCGGCAATCCTGCGATACCGGCGTGGCGCCGGTTATGTGATGGCGGTCTGCATGCTGTTCCCCGGTTGCGTGGCAATCAGCGAACGCGTGCCGGGCGTGCGCCGGCCGGTTCGTCGTGTCTCTGCGGGCCGCTGGAATCGCGGCCCGTCGTTTTACTTGTCGTGTAATGCCAGTCTGGTACGCGGGCCGCGGCGATTCAATGGATCGAACGCCGTAAGCCTAAGGAAGGGCACGGCAGACGGGAGACTGTCAACGGTTCGCGCCGCCATGCCTTTGGCGGACCGGCGTGCGGGGAAAGGCGCGGGGAAGGGCGCGTGAAAGGACGCGGAGAGGAGGTGAAAGCGGGGCGGGAAGGGCG
>NZ_AQPL01000155.1:0-3268 GCF_000395345.1 Cupriavidus sp. WS
GGAAGGGCGCCCGCCGCCGCGCCGGCGCGCATGGACGCATCGGCGCGGCGGCGAGCGCATCAGCGCATCAGCGCATCAGCGCTTCCAGGCGACCGGCGCGGTGGCCGAGCATGTCGCCATCCTGCCGTACCAGTTGCGGCTGGTGGCGAGCCTGACGCGCTGCGCGTCGATCGGCTCGATCTGGCGCTGCCGGCGCTCGGCGAGGTTGTTCGCCACGCTCGCGAGCATGGCCCTGCATGCCGACTCCGCGGTGCCGGTGCGCACCGTGAAGCCGGAATAGCGATGGTTGACCATCAGCGTGAAGCCGTCGGCGACGTACTCCACCGTGTACTCGGTGTCGGTGTCGTAGGTGGACATCTGCCGGCCATTGCCCGGCATGGGCGCGGGCGTGGTGGTGCAGGCCGCCGCCGCCAGGCAGGCCATCGCTGCCAGCACCTTGGTGAATTTCACAGCATGACCTCCGTGGCATTGCTCGTGGATGGAAAGGGGCGCCGGCTGGCTCGCGGGCGCGCCCTGGGGCTGGATGGTACCAAGAATCGGGAAGCGCGCACCTCACTTGTCCCGCCACTTGTCCTGCATTTGTCCCGCATTTCCCCGCCGCCTTGCGCGCCGCCCGCTCCATAGGTCGCACCTATCGGTCTCGTTTTCCGATCAAAAAGATTTCCGGGCTCGGACGGTACCGCCGCGGCTGCCTGATCGGCTTTAGAGGTAAGGGCGCGTGCTTGCCGGCAGCGAAGCGCAATGGCGGAAAAACGAAGACAAAGGGAAAACTGCTCATGCCTTTCAGATGGAATCAGAAAACGCGGGCGTGCCGTGCGCTGGGCGGGGCCCTGGCCGTGGCGAGCGCCAGCCTGTGCGCGCAGACGGCGATCAACATGCAGGCCCAGCCGTTGTCGACGGCGTTGTCGCAGCTTGCGCGGGAACGCGGCGTCAATATCCTGGCGCTCGACAATCTGGTCGCCGGCCGCGCCGCGCCCGCCGTTTCCGGCGTGATGACCGTGCCGCAGGCGCTCGACCGGCTGCTGCAGGGCAGCGGGCTGACGGCGCAGCAGCAGGACGAGAAGACCTACGTGATCCGCGCGTTGCCGCCCGCGCGCAAGGAGCCGGCCTCCGGCGCGGGCGCCAGCGTGCTGCCGACCATCACCGTCACCGACAGCAGCGCGCCATCGGATTCGGGCTTCGTCGCAGTGGCGACCTCGACGGCCACGCGCACCGACACGCCGATCGCGGAAATTCCGCAGTCGGTCCAGGTCGTGACGGAGGACGTGCTGAAAAGCCAGCAGGTGCAGTCCGTCGGCGACGCATTGCGCAACGTCAGCGGTGTGTCGATCTCGAACGCGGGCGCCGACAGCATCGGCGGCACGCCGTACATCCGCGGCATGACGGCGGCGGTCAGCGTCAATGGCGGCATAAGTCTCGCGCGCGCGGATACCGCGCTGTCGCTGCCGGCGATCGCGCTCTCGAGCGTCGAAGTCCTGAAGGGAGCGAGCGCCATCCTGGCGGGCGCATCGGATCCCGGCGGCATCGTCAACATCAACGTCAAGCGTCCGCAGGCGGAGCCCGTGCGCGAAGCGACCCTGCAGACCGGCTCGTACGGCAACCTGATGGGCGGGCTCGACCTGGCCGGCGCATTCTCGGAGGACAAGAAGCTGATCTACCGCTTCGTCGTCTCGGGCGAGCGCAACAGCCGCGATTTCATCGGCCACGACGGCAAGCGCGATTTCTATGTGGCGCCGTCGATCGGCTGGCGCAGCGGTGGCACCGACCTGGCGGTGGGTTTCGAGCAGCATACGGGGCGGCAGCCGCCCCCCAGCTATACCTTCCCCCTGTTGAGCGGCCCGGCGCCGCTCACCGGGCTGTCGGGCCGCGCGGACGACCACATGTCCGTCAACAGCACCTCGGCGTACTACGACCTCAAGCAACAGCTGACACCCGGGCTGACCCTGCAGAGCAAGGTGCGCTATATCGCCGACAGCTCGATCAACTCGGCCTACACGGCTTTCCCCGCCGACATGGGCACGTCCGATCCCCTGGCGGTGTACACCGGCGTTGCCAGCCGCACCAGCGTGCGTTCCTTCAATCTCGACAACAGCCTCAAGGCCCGGTTCGCCACCGGCCCGGTCCGGCATACGATGCTGGCCGGCTTTGCCTATACGACTGCGTGGACTTCGGTGAACGGCGGCTACGGAGGCATGGCGTTCGGAGCGTTCCCGATGTCCGATCTGCCGCCGCTGAGCCAGGTGGTTACTCCGCAGCCGTCTTTTACCTATTCGGAACGCACTTACCAGAACGTCTTTTATCTGCAGGATCAGCTGAAGTGGGACAGGCTCACCGTCCTGGCGAGCATCAACCACGGCCAGGCCTGGTCCAGCCTGCAGCCTTCGGTGGACGCCTGGTCGCCCGGCATCGGCTTCGTGTACCAGCTTACCGATGCGGTGGGGATCTACGCCAACGCGCTGCGCAGCTTTTCGCCGCAATCCAATATCAGGCGCGACCTCGGCAGGGCCGAGCCCATGCCGCCGCAGACCGGCCGTTCGGTGGAAGCCGGCGTCAAGCTGAACCTGCTCGATGACCGCCTCACGGGGACGCTGGCGGTGTACCGCGCCGCCAAGTACAACGTGGCGATGAGCGATCCGACGAATCCGGGCTTTTCCTTCCTGGTGCCGGGCGTCGTGAGCCGCGGCTTCGAAATGGACCTGACCGGGCGCCTGATGCCAGGCTGGAACATCATCGCCAGCTACACGTACGCCAATCAGTTGCCGACCGAGGGCAACATCAGCCAGCTGCCGCGAAGCTCCGCCAGCCTGTGGACGACCTATGACCTGCAGGGCGAGACCCTGCGCGGCTGGGGCGTCGGCGTCGGCATCTGGGCGCGCACCCGCTACCAGGCCACTGCCTTCACCGGCGAAAACCGCTCGATTCCCGGCCAGGCCCGCACCGACGCGAGCCTCTATTACCGCGACAGGCAGTGGTCGCTGACGCTCGGCGTGAAGAACCTGTTCGCCCGCACGCTGTACGGCGATTACGCCAGCCAGCAACTGGTGGAAGTCCTGCCGGGGCGCCTGGTCTACGTCACCGCGACCCACAACTTCTGAGGCGCCTCATGGAGATCTTCGTGCCCTCGCCGCCGTGGCGGGCCCGCCCGGCGCCCGATGGAAAGCCGCGGCCATCCGCGCATGCGCGCCGGCTCGGCGGCGTGGCGTTCACGCTGCTGCTGCACGGGCTGGCGCTGTTCGGCATCGCGCGATACGCGCCGCCCGCCTCGCTC
>NZ_AQPL01000156.1:0-5346 GCF_000395345.1 Cupriavidus sp. WS
CCCGGCCCGCGCCGCCGCGCCAGGCCGTGCCGCGGCACGCGCCGGTGCTGGCCTCGGCGCGCTCGCAGGCGGCGCGCAGCGTGCCGGTGGAAACCGCGCCGGCCACGCCGCCCGCGCCGCCCGAAGCGGTCACGCCGACGGCATCGCCAACGGCGCAGGCGGCGGCGCCGACCGCGCCCGCGGCGCTCAACCGCGAGCTCAACCTGCCCGGGGCCAATGCGGTCAGGGACGTCGCCCGCATCGTGTGCCATTTCGCCCAGCCCGCCTATCCGGCGGTGGCCCGGCGGCTGCGCCACGAAGGCACGGTGATCCTGCGCGTGACGATCGACGTCACCGGCAGGGCCGCCCAGGTCGAGGTCGACACCAGCAGCGGCTTCGCCGAGCTCGACGCCGCCGCGGTGCAGACCCTGCGCGCCGGTCGCTGCGATCCGTATCTCGAGAACGGCTTGCCCGCCAGCGTGCGCGCGGTGCAGACGCTGGCATTCAACCTCACCAACTGACTCCACCGGATTCCAAGGAGAACCTCGCTATGCAATACGGACTGAACGCGGTCTGGCAGCAGGGCGACGCCGTCGCGCGCGCCATCATGCTGCTGCTCATCCTCATGTCGATGCTGTCATGGGGCGTCATCTTCTACAAAGGCATGGAGCTCGTCCGCCTCAAGCGGCGCGCCACCGCCGCCGAGCGGGATTTCTGGCTGGCGGGGTCGCTCGCCGAAGCGCAGGCCTCGCTGGGGCGCGCGGGTCCGGGCAACCCTCACCTGGACCTGGTGGAGGCGGCGCAGGAGGCCTATCGCGGCCCGCACTCGGAAGAGATGATGGCGCCCGACGAATGGCTGCACCGCTGCCTGGGCATCGCGCTCGACGAACATCTCGCCCGCCTGGCGAGCGGCCTGGGCGTGCTGGCCTCGATCGGCAGCACCGCGCCGTTCATCGGGCTGTTCGGCACGGTATGGGGCATCTACCACGCGCTGATGGCGATCAGCGCGGCGGGCCAGTCGAGCCTGTCGCAGGTGGCCGGCCCGGTCGGCGAATCGCTGGTGATGACCGCCTTCGGCCTGTTCGTGGCGATCCCGGCCGTGCTCGGCTACAACACCATCGCGCGCAACAACCGCGGCGTGGCGCACAAGCTGCACCGCTTCCGCCACGAGCTCCATTCGTTCTTCGTGCGGGGCGAGCGCGGCCGGGCCAGCAAGGGGACGAACATCGCGCCGTCCTCGCGGCCCGCGCTGTCGATCATGATCCAGCAGGGGATCTGACATGGCGCCCTCGTTCGAAGAGCACGACGACGTCGTCACCGAGATCAACATGACGCCGCTGATCGACGTGATGCTGGTGCTGCTGATCGTCTTCATGGTCACGCTGCCGGCCATCACGCACGCGGTCAAGCTCGAGCTGCCGCGCGCGAGCAGCACGCCCGCCGACAACCAGCCCGAGCGCGTCGAGGTCTCGGTCGACGCGGGCGGCGCCGTCGCGTGGAACGCCCGGCCGGTCGACGAAGGCGCGCTGGCCGCCAGGCTGGCGGTGGCGGCCGGGCAGCAGCCGCAGCCGGCGCTCCAGCTTTACGCCGACCGCGCGACACCCTACGAGGCGGTCGCCGGCGTGCTCGCGGCCGCGCAGCGCGCCGGGCTCACGAACATCAATTTCGTGACGACGCCGAAGTCCTAACCCAGCCGAGAGTCCATCCGTGAAGTCCCTTTTTCGCGAATCCGGCGCGGCGCCCCGCGCGGCGGCGCCGATCGTTCCGCCCGGCGGCACCCTGCGCGCCGCCTGGCGCCTGGCGTCTCCGGTCCTGGGCACGCCGCTGCGGTGGAAGGCCGTCGCGCTGCTGGCCCTGGCCATCGGCCTGACCCTCGTCACCAACCACGTGATGGTGGCGTTCAACGCGTGGCACGGCGTGTTCATGGACGCGGTGCAGCGCTACGACGTGGCCGGCATGGGCCCCATCGCCCGCCAGCTCGCCGCCATCATGGCCGCGATCGCGGTGCTCGCCTCGCTCGACATCCTGCTGCGCTCGACGCTGGAGATCGGCGGGCGCAGATGGATGACCGAACACATGATCGACAAGTGGCTCGCGCGCGGCGCGTTCTACCGCATCGAGCGCGACCAGTTGATCGACAACCCCGACCAGCGCATCACCCAGGATGTGGCCCAGTTCGTCTCGCTCGGCTACACGCTGACCATCGGCTTCATCGCGGCGCTGGTGAGCCTGGCGAGCTTCTCGGAGATCTTGTGGCGGAAGTCGGGGCCGATCGACTTCGTTCTCTTCGGCCACGCGGTCGTGGTGCCGGGCTATCTGTTCTGGGCCGCGGTGCTGTACGCGCTGGGCACCTCGTGCCTGGTCCACCTGGTCGGCAAGCCGATGATGCGGCTCAATTTCGCCAAGGAGCGGGCCGAGGCCGATTTCCGCTTCATGATGACGGGCGTGCGGGAGCACGCCGAGCAGATCGCGCTGTATCGCGGCTCGCGGACCGAAAGCCAGCGGCTGCGCCGCGGCTTCGACGCCGTGTGGCGCAACGCATGGCAGATCGTCCGCTTCGACGTGCGCTTCACCCCGCTCAACGTCGTGCTGCTGCACATCTCCGTGTTCGTGCCGACGTTCATCGTGCTGCCGCGCTACCTGTCGCACGCGATCACGCTCGGCGACATGAGCATGATGGGCTCCGCGTTCACCACGCTGGTGATCACGCTCTCCTGGTTCATCGCGAACTACCAGAGCCTGCAGAACTTCCGCGTCATCGTCTCGCGCCTGGACGGACTCGAGCGGGCCACCGGCGCGGCGGACGACGCGCCGCGCCGACCGGCCATCGCGCACGCGGCCACGGCCGGGCAGCGGCTGGGCGCCGCCGGCCTGACGCTGGCCACGCCCGGGGGGCGCATCCTCGCCCGCGATCTTTCGTTCGAACTGGCGCCCGGCGAGCGCTGGCTGGTGCGCGGGCCGTCCGGCGCGGGCAAGAGCACGCTGATGCGCGCGCTGGCCGGCATCTGGCCCTACGGCGGCGGCACCGTCACGATGCCCGGCGGCGCGAGGATCCTGTTCCTGTCGCAGAAGAACTACCTGCCGGCCGGCACGCTCAAGGCGGCGCTGTGCTATCCCTCGGCCGAGGATGCCTTCCCCAACGCCGTGTGCCGCCAGGTGCTGGTCGATTGCCAGCTCGGGCAGTACTGCGGCCAACTGGAAGAATCCGCGCCCTGGGGCCACCGGCTGTCGCCGGGCGAGCAGCAGCGCCTGGCGATCGCGCGCGCGCTGCTGCAGCGGCCCGACTACCTGCTGATGGACGAGTCGACCAGCGCGCTCGACCCGGATACCGAACGCCATCTCTACAACCTGCTCGTGCAGCGCTTGCCGGACACGGCGCTGTTCAGCATTTCGCACCACGCGACGCTCGGCGCGTTCCACACGCACGTGCTGCATGTGCAGGACAGCCTGTCCGCGCAGGGACCCGCCGCGCGGACCGGTTCCGCCGTTTCCATGCTGTCCGTCTGATGTCCGTCCGGCGTCTGTCCGGCGGCCATCCGGCGTTTCTCCGAACCAAAGGAAGCCATTGATCATGAGTGCTTTGATCCTCAATACCACCGACGCGACCTTCGAGCAGGATGTCCTGCAGTCGGAGCCTCCCGTGCTGCTCGATTTCTGGGCGCCCTGGTGCGCTCCCTGCAAGGCGCTCAACCCCATGCTGGAGCGCCTTGCCGGCCAGTACGCCGGCAGCATCCGGATCGTCAAGCTGAACATCGACGAAAACCCCGAAACCGCCAGGCGGTTCGGCATCCGCAGCATCCCGAGGCTGATGCTGTTCGGGCAGGGCGAACTGCGCATGCCGCACGTCGCGCATTCGCAGGCCGGCCTCAAGGTGCTGTTCGACGACCTCACGAAGGCCGTGCCCGCAGCCGCGGCGCCGGCGGCTGCGGCCGTGCCGAGCTTCGGCGGCGATCCCGCGCTCAAGGCGGACTATCTGCGGCGCCTGCGGGCGGCGGTGTTCGACACCGACAACCTTCCCGCCGACAGCGCGGCGACGCGCGCCGGCGCGTTCGCCGGCACTACCGGCGGCCCGCACACGCTGGGCAGCCTGCTCAACGGGCTGTGGTGGGTCGTCCGGGAGCCGGAAGACGGCGCGCCGGCCCACGACTGGGTGGTCGATTTCGTGGAAGGCATCCCGGTCGGCATCGACCTGGCCCGCGTCTCGCTCGTGCTGGCGGACTGGCTGCTGCACGACCCCGGCATCGGCAGCGCGCGCAACGCGCCGACCGAGGCCGCGCGCGCGCTGTGCGAGCGGCTGGCCGCGTTCCACCGGCGCGAACTGGACGGCGAGTCGGCCACGGAGCAGGAATGGTCGGTGCTGCTGCGCGACGTGGTCGCGCTCGCGCCGCCGCCGTTCGATCCCGATGCCGGCGGCGAGCTGCCCGACTGGTCGCCCGAGCAGGGGTTCCTGGTCAACTTCGAGCGCACGACGATGGCGCTGGCGGAGTGCGACATCTCCGCGCTGTTCTTCGCGTCGTACAGCCGCGCCCTGACCGCCGAGATGGCGCGCCTCGGCTGCTGGGGCGGCGAGGACCAGAAGCAGATGCAGTCCGTCTACGAGGCAACGTGGAAGGGGCTGTCGTCCACGCTCGGCGAGCGCCCCGCCGACGGCGACGCCGAAGCGCTGGCGCGATGGGAAGCGCGCAGGCAGGCGCTGCGCGAGCAGGTGCGGCCGACCGTGCGCAAGACCCATCCGGCGCTGCAGGCGCGCCTGGAGGCATGGGAGGCGGTGCAGCAGGCCAATGGCAGCCGCCTGGCCAATCTCGTCGGCGCCCGCTTCAAGGCGCTGTGCGCGGCGGCACCCGTGATGGCCGCCGCCGACTGAAGACCGACCGGCTGCCAGCGAGGCACCGAAGACCGGCGACGGACCGCCGCGCGAGCCATGCCGCGGCGCCTCGCCATGCCAGCCAACACCACCTGTTCACCATGCATATCCCCGAACCCGGCATCCGCCACCTCGCGCTCGCGCAGGACATCCTGCTGGCGCCATACGGCCACGACGAAACCCTGCTCACCGGGACGCTCGCCGACATTTTCACGCACCAGGTCGACTACGCCGACCTCTATTTCCAGTCCACCCGCAGCGAGGCGTGGAGCCTCGAGGACGGCATCGTCAAGTCGGGCAGCTTCAGCATCGACCAAGGCGTCGGCGTGCGCGCGGTGGTGGGCGAGCGCACCGCGTTCGCCTACTCCGACGACCTCTCGCCGGAAGCGATCCGCGAGGCCGCCGCCGCCACCAGGGCGATCACCCGCGCCGGCGGCGGCAGCCGGAAGATCGCGGCGGCGCCGGCGCTCCGGCGCGCGGCGGGCCGCGACCTGTACCGGCCC
>NZ_AQPL01000157.1:0-9089 GCF_000395345.1 Cupriavidus sp. WS
GATCCGCTGGCATCGCTCGACGCCACCGCGAAGGTGAAGCTGCTCGAGCGCGTCGAGCGGATGGCCCGCGCGCGCGACCCGCGCGTCAGGCAGGTGATGGCCAGCCTGACCGGCACCTACGACGTGGTGCTGGTGGCGCGCAGCGACGGCGTGCTCGGCGCCGACGTCCGCCCGCTCGTGCGGCTCTCGGTCACGGTGATCGCCGAGCAGAACGGCCGGCGCGGAGAGGGCGCGGGCGGCGGCGGCGGCCGCACCGACTACGGAGGCTTCACCGACGCGGTGCTGGCGCGCTACGTCGGCGAGGCGGTGGACACCGCGCTGGTCAACCTGGAGGCGCGCGCTGCGCCGGCGGGCGTGATGACCGTGGTGCTCGGGCCGGGCCTGCCCGGCGTGCTGCTGCACGAAGCGATCGGCCACGGCCTGGAGGGCGACTTCATCCGCAAGGGCTCGTCGGTGTTCGCCGGCAGGCTCGGCGAGCAGGTCGCGGCCCGGGGCGTCACGGTGGTCGACGACGGCACGCTGCCGGGCCATCGCGGCTCGCTCAACATCGACGACGAAGGCAACCCGACCCAGTGCACGACGCTGATCGAGGACGGCATCCTGACGGGGTACATCCAGGACACCCTGAGCGCGCGCCTGAACGGCATGCCGGTGACGGGCAACGCGCGCCGCGAGTCGTACTCGGCGCTGCCGATGCCGCGCATGACCAACACCTACATGCGCAACGGCGACAAGGACCCGCGCGAGATCGTCGAATCCGTGAAGCATGGCCTGTACGCATGCAAGTTCGGCGGCGGCGAGGTCGACATCACGAACGGCAATTTCGTGTTCTCCGCCTCCGAGGCCTATCTGATCGAAGACGGCAGGATCACGCACCCGGTGAAGGGCGCCACGCTGATCGGCAGCGGGCCGGAATCGCTCAAGTACGTCAGCATGATCGGCAACGACATGGCGCTCGACGCGGGCGTCGGCAACTGCGGGAAGATGGGGCAGAGCGTGCCGGTGGGGCTCGGCCAGCCGACCTTGCGGATCGACCGGATGACGGTCGGCGGAACCAACTGAAGCATCGACGGATACATGACAATGGCTGTTACTTCCGATACGCGGGCGCGGCATTTCGCGCACACGCAGGACCAACTGAAAGACATGGCGGCGGACATCCTCCGCCACGCCAGGGCGCTCGGCGCGACCGACGCGGCCACCGAGATTTCCGAAGGCGACGGCCTGTCGGTGTCGGTGCGCCGCGGGGATGTCGAGACCGTCAAGCGCAGCCGCGACAAGACCGCCGGCGTCACCGTCTTCATCGGCAAGCGGCGCGGCGCCGCCAGCACCTCGGACTTCTCGCCAGCGGCGCTCAGGGATACCGTCGCGGCCGCGTGCAACATCGCGCGCTTCACGGCCGACGACGACGCGGCAAGCCTGGCCGACCCCGACCTGCTCGAGACCGCGCCGCGCGACCTCGACCTGTACCACCCGTGGCCGCTTTCCGCCGACGACGCGGTGGCAGTCGCCCGCCGCGCGGAAGCGGCGGCGTTCGCCGCCGGCGCGCAGGTGCGCAACTCGGACGGCGCGAGCGTGTCGGCCCGCCACTGGCAGTTCGTGCGCGCGACCTCGCAGGGCTTCGCCGGCGGCTATCCGCATTCGCAGCACTACATCGCGTGCGCGCCGATCGCGGGCAGCGGCGCCGACATGCAGCGCGGCAACTGGTACACCGTGCAGCGCAGCGCGGACGATCTCGCGTCGCCGGAGTCGGTCGGCCGCCGCGCCGCGCAGCGGGCGCTGGCGCGCATGGGCGCGCGCCGTCTCGACACCTGCAAGGTGCCGGTGCTGTTCGAGGCCGCGCTGGCGGCGGACCTGCTCGGCGTGTTCGCCCACGCGGCCAGCGGCGGCATGCTGTACCGCAGGTCGTCGTTTCTCGCCGACAGCCTCGGCAAGCCGGTGTTCGCGCCACACGTGCAGATCGCCGAGGACGCGCACCTGCCGCGCGCGCTGGGCAGCGCGCCGTTCGACGCCGAGGGCGTGCGCACGCATGCGCGCAGCCTCGTGAAGGACGGCGTGGTGGAGGGCTATTTCCTGTCGACCTATTCGGCGCGCCGGCTCGGCATGCGCAGCACCGGCAACGCCAGCGGCCCGCACAACCTCGCGCTGCGCAGCGCCCGCACCCGCGGCGGCGACGATTTCGGCGCGATGCTCAAGACGATGGGCACGGGCCTGCTGCTGACGGAGCTGATGGGCAACGGCATCAACTACGTGACCGGCGACTATTCGCATGGCGCGGCCGGGTTCTGGGTCGAGAACGGCGCGATCCAGTATCCGGTCGAGGGGATCACGGTGGCCAGCACGCTGCAGGACATGTTCCGCAACATCGTCGCGGTCGGCGCCGATGCGATCGTGCGCGGGACCAACGAATCCGGCTCGGTGCTGATCGAGCAGATGACGATCGCCGGCAAGTAAGCCGCGGCCTGCCGGCCGCACCCATGCCTGTGTCCGGCGCGCGCACGATGCCGGGCACAGGCGCCGCACATCGCCGCCGACGCGCGGCAACCGTCCCAAGTCCCCACGCAGGTCTGTCCCGATGCCGCCGCCTTCGCGGGCGAAGGCACGCCGTCATGCCACGTTCCGCATGCGCGCTCCGCATTTTTTTCGACGTCATCGCGGCGAGTTCCGCGGCCTGCCAGCCGCCGGAGCGGGGCCGGTTTCACGATGGTTCCCGCGCTGCACCGCCTTGGTGTGGATGGCCGCCGAACGGCCGCGCGCTGCTGCATGCCGGTGCAGCCGAAGCGCGCGAAAACGCGGGGCGCGCCGCCGGCGCGAGCCCGTCCTCGCGCATCGCGCGCCGCCGCGAAAACCGCGATCGCGCGGCAACCTGGACTGACGTGCCCGCGACTGCGCAGCCGGGCGCAACCGCGGGCAAGAAAGGCCGCTTCGCCGCGCATTTCATTGCGCATGCGCGTCGCGCGGCGCCGCTGCGGCGGCACGCTGGCACGGCAGTTGCAATGAAGAAACCGGGAGCCCGGTGCCGCCATGCATGCCGGACCGGAACGAAGAAAAGGGAGAGAAAAACCATGAAGAAGTCGGCCCCCGCAGCCGGTGCCAGCGCGCTCGCGCTTGGCGCGCTTGCATCCCCGTCCCGATGAGCGCCGGTCGCCGCCCGGCGCCGGCCGCGATGGATTGCCGCGGCGGTCCCGGCGACATCGTCCGCGCGGGAATGCCGCCGCGCGCGCCTGGAGCCGCGTGACCATGAATTTCGTCGATGAACTGGTGAACGGCTATCAGGAACTGGTGCGCATCCTGTCGCGCGAGCTCAACGTGGACGATGCCCGCGACGTGGCGCAATCCTCGTTCGAGCGCGCGCTGGTCTACGGGCAGACGCATCAGGTGGCGTCTCCGCGCGGCCTGCTGTTCCGCATCGCGCAGGGGTTGCGGATCGATCATGTGCGGCGGCGTTCACGTGTATTGTGGGAATCGTTTCATGCATCCAGCGAGGAGGGCGACGACGACTTCGACCGGTATGGCCACGTCGAAGTAGGCCCGGAGCAGGAAGCCGTGAGTCAGCAGACACTGCGGAAACTGTGCGAAGTGCTGGACGGACTGCCGCCCCGTTGCCGCGAAGCGTTCGTCCTGTGTAAACTTCATGGCCTATCCTATGACGAAGCCGCCGCCGAAATGGGCATCAGTGCCGCCGTCGTGCACAAGTACCTGATCCAGGCGATGCGGGCCTGCCGTGGCGCGACGCAATCATAACGAGCGGCTTCGTTTCCTTCACGCCAGTCGTCCAGACATGCCGACATGCCGTTAACTCCGTCCGAGCAGGACTATGCCGAAAGCCTCCTCGTGTCCGCCCAGTTCGGCGACACGGCGCAGAGCGCATCGGCCAGGGCCGCTCTGGATGACTGGACCCGCCAGAGCGGCGAGCGCCAGGCCTACGTGCGCCAGCTCGAAGCGGCCGACCGCTCGCTGGACCGGAACCTGTCCGACCTCAAGGTCCGCTATGCCCGGCACGTCGAGCCCACCCCCGCGCCGCGGCTCGCGCCGGCGCGCGCGCTGCGCTGGCACCGCTCGCCCGCCACGTACCTGCTGGCCGCCGGCCTCGCGGCCTCGGTGCTGTGGACGGTCAACCCCGTGCTGTCCCGGCAGGAAGCCTCGTCCGCGATCGGGCAGCAGCGCACCATCGACCTCGACGACGGCAGCGCGGTGCTGCTGAACACCAACACCGCCGGCCGCTTCGTCAACCGCCTGCGCTCGCGCGAATGGACGCTGGAGCGCGGCGAGGCGCTGTTCTCGGTCAGGCATAGCCAGTGGCGCCCGTTCCACGTGTTCGCGGACGCGATCGACATCCGCGACATCGGCACGCGCTTCAGCGTGCGCAGGCTGGCCGGCGGCGTCAGCGTGGCGGTGCTGGAAGGGCGCGTCGAGGTCAGCGCGGCCGGCGCCGCCGCGCCGGCCGAACTGGGGCCGAGCGAGGCGGTGCGGGTCGACGGCTCGGTGCTCACCAGCCTCGACCCGAAATCGTTCGATACGCTGGTGAGCTGGAAGGACCGGCGCCTCGACTTCAACGGCACCGCGCTGACCGACGTCGTCAGCGAACTCCAGCGCTACCGCGCCGCGCCCATCGTGCTGGCCGACGCGCGCGCCGGCAAGGTCCAGATCACCGGCGGCTTCTCCAGCGCCGACCCGGACCACCTGCTCGACATGCTGCCCGTGGTCGCCCCGGTGGCCGTGTCGCGCAAGCAGGACGGCACGGTGGTCATTTCTTCGCGGCGGTAGCGCGCGGCCGGGGAGGAGGGCGAGGCGGCGCCATGCGCAGGAGGTCTTTCCGGCGGGCAACAAAAAACCCGGAGAGCCGTGGGCTGTCCGGGTTTCCGCATGCCGCCGGAGTGGCGGCAAGAATTCTTGTGGTGCCGAAGAGAGGAATCGAACCCCCGACCTTCTCATTACGAATGAGCTGCTCTACCGACTGAGCTACTTCGGCCTCACCATCCGTGAAACAACTACTGGATGAAGCCCGCAATAATAGCAACGTTTTCTGGGGATGGGAAGTCCCTGCTGCAAAAAATTCGCGCCTTCGCGAGCACGTTGCGGCACGGCCGGCGGCGGAAAAAAGGGACGTCCGCGGACGTCCCTTTTTCGTGGCCATCCGCGACTGTCAGCCGGCGGCCTGCTCTTCCTGGTGGTAGCGCGTGACGCGCTCCACCTCGTTCTTCGAGCCGAGGATCACCGACACGCGCTGGTGCAGCTTTTCCGGCTGGATCTCCAGGATGCGCTGCTGGCCGTTGGTGGCGGCGCCGCCGGCCTGCTCGACCAGCATGGCCATCGGATTGGCTTCGTACATCAGGCGCAGCTTGCCGGGCTTTTCCGGCTCGCGCTTGTCCCACGGGTACATGAAGATGCCGCCGCGCGTGAGGATGCGGTGCACGTCGGCCACCATCGAGGCGATCCAGCGCATGTTGAAGTTCTTGCCGCGCGGGCCTTCGTCGCCGGCCAGGCATTCGTCGATGTAGCGGCGCACGGGCGGGGCCCAGTGGCGCATGTTGGACATGTTGATGGCGAATTCCCTGGTGTCCTCGGGAATCGTCACGTCCGACTGGGTGAGCACGAAGCTGCCCGCTTCGCGGTCCAGCGTGAACATGTGCACGCCGTTGCCGACGGTCAGCACCAGCGTGGTCTGCGGGCCGTACACGGCGTAGCCGGCGGCGACCTGGTGGGTGCCGGGCTGCAGGAAGTCGGCGTCGGTCACGGTCTGGCCCGGCTTGGGCATGTGCAGCACGGAGAAGATGGTGCCGATCGAGACGTTGACGTCGATGTTGGACGAGCCGTCGAGCGGGTCGAACATCAGCAGGTATTCGCCCTTGGGATAGCGGTTGGGGATCTCGTAGAAGCTGTCCATCTCCTCCGAGGCCATCGCGGCGAGGTGGCCGCCCCATTCGTTGGCGTCGAGCAGGACTTCGTTGGCGATCACGTCCAGCTTCTGCTGGGTCTCGCCCTGCACGTTGCCGGTGCCGGCCGAGCCGAGGATGCCGGCCAGGGCGCCCTTGCTGACGGAGTTGGAAATGGCCTTGCAGGCGCGCGCCACGACCTCGATCAGCAGCCGCAGCTCGGGCTGGATCGTGTTGTGTTTGCGCTGCTCCTCGACCAGGTAGCGGGTGAGGCTGATGCGACTCATGCGATTTCTCCTTGAATGGGCGCAATTCTACATGGGGCGCATGGCGCGCAGGCCGCCCGCGCGGGGGGATCGGCGCGGGCCGCCCGCGCGCGGACGGCCCGCCGGGGCGGCGCTTGCGGCGCTTGCCTAGGACATTTACGGCGCCAGCGCCTTGCCCACGATCTCGCGCACGTCGCGCGACAGGTCGCGGGCGGCGGCCACCTGTTCCAGCGCGGCGCGCATGCGCTCGCGCAGCGGCAGCGCGTATTTCTGCCAGCGGTCCATCACGCGCGCCAGGCGCGAGGCGACCTGCGGGTTGATGGCGTCGAGCGCCAGCACCTGTTCGGCCCAGAACGCGTAGCCGGAGCCGTCCGCGGCGTGGAACTGGGCCGGGTTGGCGGCGCAGAAGCTGAAGATCAGCGAGCGCGCGCGGTTGGGGTTGCGCAGGTTGAAGGCCGGGTGCGTCATCAGCGCGCGCACGGTGTCGATGGTGTGCTTGCCGGCGTGGCCGGTGTCGCGCGGCTCCACCGTGCCGCGCTGCATGCCTTGCAGCGAGAACCATTTGTCGATCACCAGCGCGTCGTGCTCGAAGCGCTGGTAGAAATCGGCCAGCGCGGCTTCGCGCCCCGGGGCGAAGCTGTTGACCAGCGCGGCCAGCGCGGCGAAGCGGTCGGTCATGTTGTCGGCCGCGTGGTACTGCGCCTCGGCCAGCGCCTGCATGGCGGCGTCGCCGCTGTCGGCGAGGTAGCCCAGCGCCAGGTTGCGCAGCGCGCGCTTGCCGGCGGAGACGGCGTCGGGGCTGTAGTCGCCGGGCGTGGCGTTGGCGTGGTAGGCGGCCAGCCAGTCGGCCTGGAGCTGGCGCGCCAGCGCTTCGCGCATGAACTGGCGCGCGCGGTGGATGGCGGCCGGGTCGGCCACGCCCATGCGCTCGGCCAGGTAGCCTTCGGCCGGCAGCGTGAGCGCCTGCTCGCGGAAGGCGGGGCTGAGCTGCCCGTCGTTGAGCACGGTGCGCAGCGCCGCCACCAGCGCCGGGTCGAGCCTGAGCTCGCGTGCGGCCTGCGCGTCCGACACCAGTTGCAGCAGGGCGCGCGTGGCCAGGCGCTGGCCGGCTTCCCAGCGGTTGAACGGGTCGCTGTCGTGGGCCAGCAGGAAGGTGAGCTGGGCCTCGCTGTAGTCGGCGTCGACGATCACCGGCGCGGAGAAATCGCGCAGCAGCGACGGCAGCGGCGGCGCCTCGCCGCGCGGCAGGTTGACGAAGCGGAAGCTTTGCTCGGCCTCGGTGAAGTCGAGCACGCGCGTGGTGGCGCCGGGCCGGCTCTCGCCTTCGAGCTGCAGCGGCAGGTCGCGGCCGCCGGCGTCGATGAGGCCCAGCGCGAACGGGATGTGGAACGGTAGCTTGTCCGGCGTGCCGGGGCGCGTCTCGATGCCGACCTTGGGGCAGTGCTGCGCGAGCGTGAGCGTGAGGCTGCCTTCGTCGCCGTTCCAGGCGGTGCGCACGCTCACCACCGGCGTGCCGGCCTGGCTGTACCAGCGGCCGAACTGGCTCAGGTCGCGCCCGTTGGCGTCGGCCATCGCGGCGCGGAAGTCGTCGCAGGTCACGGCCTGGCCGTCGTGGCGCTGGAAGTACAGGTCCATGCCCTTGCGGAAGCCCGCGCGGCCCAGCAGGGTCTGGTACATGCGCACCACCTCGGCGCCTTTCTCGTAGACCGTGACGGTGTAGAAGTTGTTGATCTCCTCGTAGCTGTCCGGGCGCACCGGGTGCGCCATCGGGCCGGCGTCCTCGGGGAACTGCACCTGGCGCAGCACGCGCACGTCCTCGATGCGCTTGACCGCGCGGCCCGACTCGGAGCCCATCATGTCGGCCGAGAATTCCTGGTCGCGGAATACGGTCAGGCCTTCCTTGAGCGAGAGCTGGAACCAGTCGCGGCAGGTCACGCGGTTGCCGGTCCAGTTGTGGAAGTACTCGTGGCCGACCACCGACTCGATGTTGCCGAAGTCGGCGTCGGTGGCGGTCTGCGCGTTGGCCAGCACGTACTTGGTGTTGAAGATGTTGAGGCCCTTGTTCTCCATCGCGCCCATGTTGAAGTCGCCCACGGCGACGATCATGAAGCGGTCGAGGTCGAGCTCCAGGCCGAAGCGCCGCTCGTCCCAGCGGATCGAATGGATCAGCGAGTCCATCGCGTGGCGCGTCTTGGGCAGGTCCTGCGGCTCCACCCAGACCTGCAGCAGCTTTTCCTTGCCGGAGGCCGCGGTGATGCGTTCCTCGATGCGCTCGAGCTTGCCGGCCACCAGCGCGAACAGGTAGGACGGCTTCTTGAACGGGTCTTCCCACACCGCTTCGTGCCGCCCGCCGGGCAGCTCGCGCTCGCCGACCAGGTTGCCGTTGGACAGCAGCACCGGGTAGGCCGCGCGCTCGGCGCGCAGCGTCACGCGGAAGACGGACATCACGTCCGGGCGGTCGAGGTAGTAGGTGATCTTGCGAAAGCCCTCGGCCTCGCACTGGGTGAAGAAATTGCCGTTGGAGACGTAGAGGCCGGACAGCGAGGTGTTGGCGGCTGGCTGGCAGGCGGTGACGATCTCCAGCGTGCCATGCGCGGGCAGCTCGGGCAAGGTGAGGGTGCCGGCCTCCTGGCGGGCATCGCCGAGCGGGCGGCCGTCGAGGCTGACGCCGACCAGCTCGAGTTCTTCGCCGGCCAGCACCAGCGGGCCGGGCGCCTGGCGCCGGAAGCGGAGCGTGTTGGTCACCACCGTGCGCGCCGGGTCGAGTTCGAGCACGAGGTCGACGTGCTCAAAAGCGAAGGCCGGCGGAGTATAGTCTTTGCGGTGGACGGTAACGGGCGTGTCGGTGCGCAGCATGAAAGAATCCTGTCCTCTGAAGGCCACATGAGCGGCATGGGCGGCATGGGCGCCATGCGGGGAAACCGGCGCGGCGGGCGAAAGGCCCGGC